>CAZEUW010000018.1:0-20590 GCA_964515425.1 uncultured Gemmatimonadota bacterium
GCTTCATGAGCTGGCTCTGGATCGTCCAGGCCTTCCTCATCGGGGTCCTCTTCCTCGCGGGCAACTACTACCTGTGGACCGGCATGGGCCGGATCCCGGGCGCCGAGCGGTTCCAGCCCTACGTGAAGTGGCTGCTCCTCGTGCTGGTGCTCGGCTTCATCGTCTGGGCCACGCCGCACACGATGATCGCCGGCCGGCAGGAGCTGGCCGCCATGGGGGGGAGCCACCACCCCTTCCTGAACGTGCTGGGGGTCAAGAGCGCCAAGAACACGGCCGGGAACCTCATGATCCTCGCGACCTTCATCTCCTTCATGCTCTACCGGAGGGCCAACAAGATCCCGGCCGTCGACTGGGCGCGGGCCGGCACGATGACGCAGGGCGGCGTCGTGGCCGCGGCGGCCCTCGTCGTCGTGTTCTACGGCGTCTACGGCTACTTCGTCACCGCCGAGGTCCGCATCGGCTTCTCCGTCTACCAGGTGCTGGCCGTCCTCGGCGCCATGGCCGTCGTGGTGGGCCTGGACGTCGCGATGATGCGGGGCGCCGACGAGCGGGGCGCGATCGAGTGGGGCGCGATGCCCGAGCGATCGCAGTACGCCCTCTTCATCCTCGCGGTCACCTTCACCTGGCTCATGGGCTTGATGGGGTTCGCTCGGAGCGGGATCCGTCAGCACTGGCACGTCTGGCAGGTGGTGCGGGACGAGAGCGCCCAGGCGGCGACCCCTGCACTCGGCTACGCCGCGCTGATGATCAGCTTCTGCGTGCTGGTCTTCCTCGCCCTGGTCGCCTTCATATTCTGGCTCGGCGGTCTGGCCGAGGAGTCCTCGAGGCGCGAGCCGGCGCCCGACGTGGCGGGAGGCTGACCGGTGGCGGACGGCGGCTCGATGCTCCGGACGAACCTGAAGATCCTGGCCACCGTGCTGTTCACGGTCGGCCTCTACACGGGGATCGCCAACGTCATCCCGCAAGTGGAGTCGGAGGTCCCGGAGCGCGTGGAGATCGGCAGCGACGTCACGGCCGAGGAGCTCGTGGGCATCGGCGAGGAGATCTATCACGGCGCCGGCGGCTGCGAAGCCTGCCACGGCCTGGGGACGCGCGCACCGACCCTGATGGGTGAGATCGGGCGCCGCTGCGCCGAGCGGGTCTCCGACATGAGCTGCAAGGAGTACCTGCACCAATCGCTGGTCGACCCCGGCGCCTTCGTGGTGGAGGGCTTCCAGCCGATCATGCCGAACGTGGAGGCCCAGCTCTCGGGCGGTCAGATCTGGGCGCTGGTGGCGTTCCTGCAGAGCCAGGGCGGGGAGGTGACGGTCGAGCCTGCCGACCTGGAGGCGGCGGGCGGCGGTCCGTCGACGGCGGCAGGCGACGGGGCCGGCGAGGGGGCGGCGGCCGAGCCGGGGAGTGCCGAGGCGCTCTTCGGCCAGTACGGGTGCCTCGCGTGCCACCAGGTCGGCGGACAGGGCGGTCGGGCCGCGCCCGCGGTCGAGGACATCCGGGCGCGCGACTTCTCGGCCGACTACCTGCGCCGCTCGATCCTGTCGCCCAACGCCGACACGGCCTCGGGCTACGACCAGGACTGGAGCCCGCTGGCCGGCACGATGCCCACGAACTTCGGGGAGCGGCTCTCGGACGAGGAGCTCCGGACGCTGGTCGACTACCTGAGCGGGACCGGTTCGCCGTGAAGGGGGGCCTCCGGTGGATCGGCGAGCGGTTGCGCCACCCTTTCTGGGGCGCCCTCGCTGTCCTCGCGGGCGCGTGGGTGCTCATCGAGTACGGCATCCCCCACCTTCCGCCGCTGTTCGGCGTCGAGAGCGCCCTCGTCCCCAGCTCGGTCGTGTGGCAGTACATGCTCTCGGTCCTCATCGCCGTCCTCCTCTACGTCAGCGCGGAGGAGGAGCGCTGGCGCCGGTTCCGCGAGCCGATCGGGACCCTGCTTCGAGACCCCGACAGGGGACGTCTGAGAGCCGTGGTGCTCGTGGCCGCGATGGCCCTCGTCGGGTGGGCGACCTACGGGGCCGTCCGACCGAGCTACGGCGCCCCGGCCTCGCTGCGATCGATCCATCCCGCACCCCCCGACCGCATCCAGTTCCGGGGCGAGGAGATGCGGCTCTCGACGCTGCAGAACCCCCTGCGCGAGGAGGGGAGCCTCGAGGAGCACGTCGCCCGGGGCGCCCGCCTGTACGTCGAGAACTGCGTGCCGTGCCACGGGGACCGGCTGGACGGCGACGGACACTTCGCCCGGGCTTTCAACCCGACGCCGATCGACCTCACGAGCGGGGGGAACCTGCCGCAGCTCTCCGAGAGCTTCGTGTTCTGGCGCATCGCGAAGGGCGGCCCCGGGCTCCCCCCCGAGGGCACCCCGTGGAACTCGGCCATGCCGGCGTGGGAAGAGATCCTGTCGGCGCGCGAGATATGGTCGGTGGTGCTGTTCCTGTACGAGCGGACCGGCTTCACGCCGCGCGCGACCGGCGGCCACGGAGGCGGGTCCGAAGGGGGCGCTCCGTGACCGGCCGGCTCCCGGTCGCCGCGGCCGCCGCGGTGGTGGCGGCGACCCTCGCGTCTCCCCTCCCGGCCTACGGACAGGACGCGGAGCGGGGCGAGGAGGTCTACCGCAGGTGGTGCCAGGAGTGTCACGGGGCGGAGGGCGCCGGCGACGGTCCCGCGGCGGACCGGATGCTGCCGCGACCGCGCGACCTGACCGAGGCCCGATACCAGGTCCGCACCACGCCGAGCGGACAGCTCCCCACCGACGAGGACCTGCACGCGGTGCTGCGGGACGGCCTCCCCGGGACGACCATGCCCGGCTGGCCCAACCTGAATCGCTCGCAGAGGTCGGACCTGATCGCCTACCTGAAGAGCCTCTCCCGCTTTTTCGGCCGCGGCGCTCCCCCCGAGCCGATCGACACGGGTGAGGATCCGGGCGGCGGCCCCGAGGCCGTGGAGGCCGGCCGCCAGGTGTACGAGGAGCTCGAGTGCTACCGCTGCCACGGCCAGGCCGGACGGGGCGACGGGGAGTCCGCACCCACGCTCGAGGACTGGCAGGAGCGGCCGATCCGGGCCGCCGACCTGACCGAGCCCTGGAACTTCAACGGCGGGAGCTCGGTCGAGGCCATCCACACGCGCTTCCTGACCGGCCTCGACGGCACCCCGATGCCGACCCAGGCGGACGCGCTGGAGTCCGGGGTCGTGAGCGAGGAGGACCTCTGGAACCTCGCCCACTACGTCCGTAGCCTCGGTCCCGAGCGGTCGCCCCCGCCGATCCGCGACGCCGTCCGGGTGGAGCGGCTGGAGGGCGCCCTTCCGGACGGACCCGACGCCGAGGCGTGGTCCGACGTCGAGCGGTTCTACTTCCCCCTGGCCGGTCAGGTGATCGAGCCTCCCCGCCAGTTCGAGCCCATGGTGGACGGCGTCTGGGTGCAGGCCGTCCACGACGGCCGCGAGCTCGTGCTCAGGATCTCCTGGCACGACCCCTCCTCCAGCCCGGACTCGGCCTGGCGGGAATGGCAGACGAAGATCGCCGAGCACCTGTTCGACGACGGGACCCCGATCCCCACCGACCCCCTGAGCGATCGCTTCGCCGTCCAGCTCCCGGCAGAGTTGCCCGAGGGCCGCGAGCGTCCCTACTTCCTGATGGGGAGTGCCCGGAGCCCCGTCTACCTGTGGCGATGGGACAGCCGCACGGGCTTCGAGGAGGCGACGGCCACGGGCCTGGGCACGGCCTCGGCTCTCGAGGGAGGGGGGCTGAGCGGGTCGGCCCGGTGGCGTCGAGGCCGCTGGACGGCCACCTTCCGCCGGTCGATCGAGGCGGAGGGCGAGCGGAGGCTCTCCATCCCGACCGGAGTCGCCGTGCCGGTCGCCTTCTACGCGTGGGACGGCGACAACGGGGAGGACGAGTTCCGTGGATCGGTGAGCAGCTGGTACTTTCTGATCCTGGAGCGTCCCACCGGCTCGTCGATCTGGATGGCGCCGCTGGTGGCGGTGCTGTTGACCGGCGGCGTGGGCTTCTTCGTCGCCCGCCGGGCGCGCCGACGCGAGACGGAGACGACGCGCACGTGAACGCGGGTGGATCCCGGACATGCGACCGGGACGAGCGTCGGGCATCTTGTGCGAGCGCGGCGTGAACCACGACCGACCTCACGAGACGCAGTGATCTCAGATACTCCACATCGAAGGGAGAGCGACATGATCGAGACGATGCAGTGGCGTTGCCGAGGGGCCGTGGCCCTGGTGGCCGTGGTCGCGCTCGCCGCCTGCGGAGGCGGCGAGCAGGCCGGGACCGAGGACCAGGCGGCTGCCGACGCCGAGCAGCAGGGGCCGGTGGTCCCGCCGGACTCGCAGGCGACGGTCAGCGGGGTGATCCGGTTCGAGGGCTCCCCGCCGGCGGCGGAGCCGATCGACATGTCCGAGGAGGAGGCGTGCGCTGCGGCCTACGGTGAAGAGGGGCCGATGACGCAGCACGTGGTGGTGCAGGACGGCAACCTGGCCAACGTCTTCGTCTACGTGAAGAGCGACCCGGGCCTGGAGTTCCCGACGCCTTCGGAGGCGGTGACGCTCGACCAGGAGGACTGCCGTTACGATCCGCACGTCTTCGGCCTCCAGGTCGGACAGACGTTGCGCATCACCAACAGCGACTCGCTCCTGCACAACATCAACGCCCAGCCCACCGAGAACCGCGGTTTCAACATCAGCCAGCCGCAGGCGGGCATGGAGACCACCCGGACCTTCGGGATCCAGGAGGTCATGATCCCCGTCAAGTGCGACGTGCACGGATGGATGAACGCCTACCTCGGCGTCCTGCCGCATCCCTACCACGCGACCACGTCCGGGGACGGCTCCTTCTCACTCGACGCCCTCCCGCCCGGCACGCACGTGATCGAGGCCTGGCACGAGCGCTACGGCACCCAGGTCGACACGGTGACCGTGGCGGCCGGTGGATCGGCCGAGGTGGAGTTCACCTACAGCGAGAGCATGGCCGGGGCCGACGTGCCGCTCGGCGAGCCGCTCATCGTGCATCACGGCGGAGCGGCCGGCTCCCACTGACTCGCTGACGACGGAGGCTCGAGATGGACTGGTCGCTCCCGCGCAACCTGTCGGCGCACGGTCAGGGCGTGGACGAGATGTATTACATCATCCTGGTCATCACCGGGATCGCGTTCGTGCTGGTGGAGCTCGGCATCCTCTGGTTCATCTTCCGGTATCGACACCGGGAGGGGCGGAGGGCCCTCTATCACCATGGGAGCGACCGCCTCGAGCTGCTGTGGACGGCCGTGCCGGCCCTCGTCCTGGTGTTCCTCGGGATCTACAGCGGCCGGATCTGGGCCGAGATCAAGGATCGTGACCGCCTTCCGGCGGACGCCGTCGCCCTGCACGTGAGCGCCAAGCAGTTCGAGTGGAACGTCACCCACCCCGGCGTGGACGGCGAGCTGGGGACCGGCGACGACATCGAGGAGCGGAACCGGATCCACGTGCCGGTCGACCGCGCGGTCGTCGTGCGTCTCTCCTCGGAGGACGTGATCCACTCCTTCTTCATCCCGGAGCTCCGGGTGAAGCAGGACGCGCTGCCGGGGGACACCATCCCGCTCTGGTTCACGGCCACCGAGCCGGGCGAGCTGGTCCTGGGATGCGCGGAGCTGTGTGGGCTCGGACACTATCGGATGCGAGCGCGCGTGACCGTGCACGAGCCCGGCGGATTCGAGCGCTGGCAGCAGGAGGCGGCGGCTGAGGCGGCGGGCGGCTGAGGCCGCGAGCGCGAAGAGCGACCACCCAGCGGGAGGGAAGGCAGCGGCATGGCGACGATCGTCCAGGACGCCACCGGGACACCGGTGACCGAGGAGGAGCACGGAGAGCGCAGCTTCCTGCGCACCTACGTCTTCTCGAGCGACCACAAGGTCATCGGGATCCAGTTCCTGTTCATGAGCTTCCTGTTCCTGCTCCTGGGCGGGATCCTGGCCATGATGATGCGCTTCGAGCTGGCCTGGCCCGGCCAGCCCATGCCCGGCGGCGCCGTGCTCGGGGAGAGCATGATGCCCGGCGGGATCATGCTTCCCGAGTTCTACAACTCGCTCGTCACGATGCACGGGACGATCATGGTGTTCTTCGCGATCATGCCCCTGCTGGTGGGCGTGTTCGCGAACTACCTGATCCCGCTGCAGATCGGGGCGCACGACATGGCCTTCCCGCGGCTCAACATGGCCTCCTTCTGGCTCGCGGTGCCGGCGGGCGTCCTCATGCTGGCGAGCTTCGCCGTGGAAGGAGGGGCGGCCGGCGCGGGATGGACCTCCTACGCCCCCCTGAGCGCGATGCCCGAGGCGAGCGGCGTGTCCCTCGGACAGCAGCTCTGGTGCGTGAGCCTCGTGATCCTCGGCTTCTCGTCGATCGCCGGGTCGGTCAACTACATCACCACGGTGATCAACAACCGGGCGCCGGGCATGACCTGGTTTCGGCTGCCCCTCTCGGTCTGGGCGCTCTTCATCACCGCCATCCTCGCCCTGCTCGCGATGCCGGTGCTCACGGCCGCCCTCATCATGCTGCTGTTCGACCAGACGATCGGCACCCACTTCTTCCTCACCGGGTCGGGCGGGCAGCCGCTGCTGTGGCAGCACCTGTTCTGGTTCTTCGGCCACCCCGAGGTCTACATCCTCATCCTCCCGGCCATGGGGATCACCTCGGAGGTGATCGCCACCGACTCCCGCAAGCCGATCTTCGGCTACAAGTCGATGGTCTATGCGATGATCGCCATCGGCTTCCTGGGCTTCATCGTCTGGGGCCACCACATGTTCCAGAGCGGCATGAACCCGACCCTGGGCACCAGCTTCATGATCTCGACGCTGATCATCGCGGTGCCCTCGGCGATCAAGACGTTCAACTGGATGGGCACGATGTGGCAGGGCGACATCCAGCTGCGGACCTCCATGCTGTTCGCCATCGGGTTCGTGGCGATGTTCGTGATCGGGGGCCTGAGCGGGATCTTCATGGCTTCCACCCCGGTCGACATCTACATCCACGACACCTACTTCATCGTCGCCCACCTCCACTACGTGCTCTTCGGCGGCAGTCTGTTCGCCATCTTCGCGGGCGTGTATCACTGGTTCCCGAAGATGTTCGGGCGCATGATGAACGAGACCTGGGGCAAGATCCATTTCGTGCTGACGCTGATCTTTTTCAACGTGACCTTCTTCCCGATGCACGAGGTGGGGCTCGGCGGGATGATGCGCCGGCTCTACGACCCGACCCAGTACGAGTTCATCGCGGCCATGCAGGAGACGAACGTGCTGATCACCTGGGGGGCGTTCGGACTGGGGCTCACCGGGCTGATCTTCATGGCCAACTTCCTCTGGAGCCTGTTCCGGGGCGCCGACGCGCCGGCCAACCCCTGGGGCGCGACGACGCTCGAGTGGCAGACGCCTTCGCCCCCCAAACACGGGAACTGGGAGGAGATCCCGGTGGTCTACCACGGGCCCTATGAGTACAGCCACCCCGACGTCGACAAGGACTGGCTGGCGCAGAACGAGGAGCCGGACGTCGTATCGCCGGCGCCCCATCCGTCGCCGGCCGGAGCGGTGGCGTGAGCACGGCGGCCGCGAGGGCCCCCGAGCGGGGGATCGGCGTCCACGATGCGAAGGTGGGGATGTGGGTCTTCCTCGGCTCCGAGGTGATGTTCTTCACCGGTCTCATCGGCTCCTACATCATCCTTCGCTTCGGTGCCTCGGCGAGCTGGCCGCTGCCGGGCGAGGTGCTGGCGATCAACATCACGGCGCTCAACACCTTCATCCTCATCTGCAGCAGCGTGAGCATGGTGAAGGCGTTCGCGGCCGCTGAGGAGGACGACCTTGGCGGGGTGCGCACCTGGATCACCGTCACGCTGCTGCTGGGGCTGGTCTTCCTCGGCATCCAGGCCTACGAGTACACCGAGCTTGTGCACCACGGCTTCCTGCCCACCTGCACCGACGAGCTCGCCGCCGAGGTCGCGACCTGCGACCTCTACGCGTCGACCTTCTACACGATGACCGGGTTCCACGGGTTCCACGTCTTCCTCGGCGTGGTCTGCCTCGCTTTCACGACCGTGAAGTCGTTCATGGGCAGCTTCAACGTCCGTGGCGTCGAGACGCTGGGGCTGTACTGGCACTTCGTGGACCTGGTGTGGATCCTCCTGTTCACCATCGTCTACCTGATCTGAGGATCGAGCGATGACGAGAGAGACGGGGAGCGAGTCGGTGGACGAGGAGCACGGAGTGGAGTCGCACGAGCCCAACTACATGGCCGTGTGGGGCGGGCTGGCGGTGCTGACCCTGCTCGAGGTCTGGGTCGCGGGCATCGGCTTCTCCCGCGCGGCCATCGTCATCATCCTCGTGGCGCTGGCCGTCTGGAAGGCGGCGCTGGTGGCGCTCTACTACATGCACCTGAAGTTCGAGCCGAAGCGGCTCTGGATCCTGGCGCTGAGCCCTCTGCCGCTGGCGGTGATCCTCGTGATGGCGGTGCTCCAGGAATACTGATGGCGGATCGTGGACGGGCCGTGGCGGACATGACGCTGACCCCGGCCCACGCCGCCGGGGACGGGCCTTCGAGCGTGGCGGGATTCGCCGGCAGCCTGCTCGCGCTCACGAAGCCACGTATCACCGCCCTGGTGCTGGTCACCGCCGCGGCGGGCTTCCTGGCGGCCGGCGGGGGGCTGGCGGCGACGCTCGTGCACCTGCTGGCGGGCACGGCGCTGCTGGCCGGCGGCACCAACGCATGGAACCAGGTCCTCGAGCGCGAGCCCGACGCGCGCATGGAGCGGACCCGTGGGCGGCCGCTCCCGGCGGGCCGGATCGGCGTCGGGGCGGCGGCCTCCTTCGGCACCGCGCTCGTGGCGGGCGGGACGGCCTGGCTGCTCCTGGGTACCAACGGCCTCACGGCGCTCCTCGGCTTCGGCTCCGCGCTGCTCTACGCCGCGGTCTACACGCCCCTCAAGCGACGGTCCTCCCTGGCGCTCCCGGTGGGCGCCGTGCCGGGCGCGCTCCCCGTCCTGGGCGGATGGACCGCGGCCCGCGGCGCGATCTCGACGGAGGGCGCCGCGCTGTTCGGCCTGCTCTTCCTGTGGCAGATGCCGCACTTCCTGGCGCTCGGCTGGAGGCTCCGTGACCAGTACGCACGCGCGGGGTTCGAGGTGCTCGCGGTCGACGACCCGTCGGGCACGAGCTCCGGAACGGCGGCGGTCCTCACTGCCCTCGCGCTTCTGCCCGTCAGCCTGCTGCCCTTCCTGCTGGGCGACGCCTCGGTGGCGTACGCGCTCGTCGCGCTGGTGGCGGGCGGATGCTACGTGCAGCGCTCCGCCGCCTTCGCCGCGGTCCCGGATGAGGCGGCCGATCGGCTCTTCCGCGCCTCGCTCGCCTACCTTCCGGTCGTGCTCGCCGCGCTCGTCGCGGACCGCCTGCTGGCGCCCGGCGGCCTCGGAATGGAGGCCGCGGCGTTGGCCGACCTGAACGCGGGCCTGAACGCTATCGCGGCCGGAGCGCTGGTGGCGGGCTTCGTCGCGGTGCGGGGAGGAGAGCTGGAGCGTCACCGCGGCTGGATGCTCACGGCCGCCGTCGCCTCGTCGGTGTTCCTCGCCAGCTACCTCGTCTACCACGCCCAGGTCGGGTCGGTGGCCTTCGACGGGACCGGGACGGCTCGGACGCTCTACCTCGCGCTGCTGGCCAGCCACGTCGTCCTGGCCGCCGTGGTCCTGCCGCTGGCGATCGTGGTGCTGGCGCGTGGTCTGTCCGACGACCGGGAGCGGCACCGGCGCCTGGCGCGCTGGACCCTCCCCGCGTGGCTCTACGTCTCCGTCACCGGGCTCGTCGTGTACGCGGTCGTCCACGGCTTCGGCGGGTAGCGGCCGCGGCGGGGAGGCAGCGAGCGGCGACTCACGTCTCGACGGGAGGTCCGAAGGTGGAGAGGGGAACCGTGACCGGCGACAGGCACCCGATCGGCGTCACGCAGGGCGTGATCGCCGGCGTGCTCGGCGGGACCGCCGTGGTGCTGTTCTTCTTCGGGCTCGACGTGATCCAGGGGGACCCCTTCCGCACCCCGGCCTTCCTGGCCGACGCCGTGTTCGGCAACGGGGGCGTGCGGCCGGGCGTCGGCCTCATCGTCGCCTTCACGGCGCTCCACTACCTCGTGTTCGCGGTGCTGGGAGCGGGCGCCGTGCTGCTCTTCCGGTGGGCCGGGCTGCCGCAGAACCTCCTGCTCGGCGCGGTCTACGGTCTGTTCGTCTGCTCGATCCTGTTCTACGCCTCGCTGCTGGTCACCGGCACGCGCGTGCTCCCGGCCCCCTGGTGGCCGGCGGTCCTCGCGGGGAACCTGCTCGCGGGGCTGACCATGGGGGCCTACCTGCACTGGGTGGGGCCCACCCCGGGCGTGGCGGGGATCTCCAACCAGCTGCGCTCCCACCAGACGATCCGTCAGGGGCTCGTGGTCGGGCTGATCGGGGCCGCCGCCGTGGCCGTCTGGTTCCTGCTCGTGGACCTGATCGCTCGCGAAGCCTTCTGGACGCCCGGCGCGCTGGGATCGGCCCTGCTCGCCGGCGCGCGCAGTCCGGAGGAGGTGCGCGTCACGGTGGGGACGGTGCTGGGCTACACCGCGCTCCACGTGGCCGCGTTCCTCCTCGTCGGGATGGTGGCTTCGGGACTCGTGGAGCAGGCGGAGCGATTCCCGCCGCTGGTCTTCGCGCTGGTGCTTCTCTTCGTGGTGTTCGAGGTGTTCTTCGTGGGGATCGCCGCGCTGATGGGCGCCTGGGTGCTCGAGGAGATCGCGTGGTGGTCGGTGATGGCGGGCAACCTGCTCGCCGCGGCCGCGATGGGGAGCTACCTGTGGAAGGTGCACCCGGTGCTCCGGGAAGAGCTCAGGTCGGGCGCGGCCTGGGGAGCCGAGACCGGCTGACGGCCCGGTCGCGTCAGCCGCCCGCTATCTCCCGCTCCAGCTCGTCGGGTGCCAGCCTCCTCCCGACGTAGAAGGGCCCGAACTCGGCGTAGCGCGCGCTGACCTCGTCGTAACGCATCTCGGTGACCAGCTCCTTGAAGGCGAGCGGGTCGCCGGCGAAGAGGGTCACGGCCCACTCCCAGTCGTCGAATCCCACCGACCCCGAGATGACTTGCGAGACGCGGCCCGCGTAGCGTCGGCCGATCTCGCCGTGATCGATCATCAGCTCGTTCCGCTCTTCCAGGGAGAGCCGGTACCAGTTGTCGTCCGCCGAGCGGCGCTTATCCATCGGGTAGAAGCAGAGGTGCGGCATGTCGGCGGGCTGGCGCGGGTGCAGGCGGTCCTGCACGTACGACAGCTCGCGATGCTCCGCGGCCGCCGCCATGAGCCGCTCGCGTCCCTCCTCTGAGCGCGGATCGACCCCCTGCTCCCGGAGCTCCGCGACGGTCTCGGCGGTCAGCCGGTACAGCCCGAGCTCGACGACCGACACGTAGTCGGTCTCCCGGTAGGCGAAATCGCCGAAGGCGCTGGCGGCGATCGACCGCTCGCAGTCGGCGAGCGCGTCGAGGGAGGGACGGAAGTGGACGAGCATGAGGTCCAGCCCGCCGCCGACCATCCGGTAGGCGCCGCTCCATCCCTCCTCCCCGAGGTCGGCCCAGCCCGCGAGCAGCTCCACGAGCTCCCGGCCGACCTCCCCGCGCTCGCGGGGAGAGAGGTCCTTGAGCAGGGGGCGCGAGACACGGTATCCCTGGTGCAGGACGTACCAGCCCTCGAGGGTCAGGGGGGCGAGTCGGGTCTCGGGCATGGGACTGGGGGTGCTGGGGTGCGGTGGCCGGACGACGCCCGGCAAGCTGTGGCGTGAGGAAGGGTGGAGCAACGGCTGCGGTTGCCGAGGGCCGAAGAGCCACCACCGGGCCCTCCGGGCTCAGCGGAGCTCGGTGAAGCGGTAGAGGACGACTCCGGTGTCGGGGTGGTTGTCGACGTCTACGTAGCCGGACGCGAGCATGTCGGTCAGCAGATCCTCCACCTCCTCGAAGCTCATGCCGGTGGCAGAGACGCCCTGGGTGACGGAGATCGCGCCGCCGCGCTCCTCGGCGGCCTCCAGCAGTCGCCGCATCTTCTCCTCGCGCGGGGAGGCGGGGGAGGGCACGTCGGTCCCGGGGCCGGACCCGTTCCGAAGGGCGGGGCCGGCCGCACGCCCACCTCTCCCCTCCAGCGCCCGCGCGAAGCGGGGGTGGGGAAGGTAGCCGTCCCGGACGTTGGCGTCCCGGACGAGGGAGCGCATGCGGAAGAGGTCGATGAACTGGCCGATACCGAACAGCCCCCAGGTCAGGAGCCAGAGGACGCCGGTGCCGTACTTACCCAGGTAGATCCGGTGGACGCCTCCGAGGCCGACGATGAACAGGCACCAGAGGGCGTAGCCGACGCTGGACTTGTACATCTCTCCCGCCTCGTCGATGACCGCCTCCATGCCCGCCCCGGCGTTCTGATCCGTGGGACCGCGCGACTCCGAGCTCATCGTTCCCTACGATCGGTGCGCACCGCCGGTTTCGGCGTGTCGGAGGCCACCGGCACCGCCTCAGGCGGAATGTCGGATGAGGAGGACGTCGCCGTCCTGCACCTCGTAGTCCTTGCCCTCCGACCGCACGCTGCCCCGGTTCCGGGCCTCCCGCATCGATCCGAGCTCGACGAAGCGGTCCCAGGCGATCGTCTCGGCCCGGATGAAGTGCTTCTCGAAGTCCGAGTGGATGCGGCCGGCGGCCTCCGGCGCCCGCGCGCCGCGCCGGACTGTCCAGGCACGCAGCTCTTCCTCGTTCCAGGTGAACAAGGTCTGGAGCCCGAGCGCCCTGAACCCCGCCTGCACGAGGCGGCGGAGGCCGCTGCGCTCGAGGCCGTGCGCTTCCAGCAGCTCGCGGCGCTCCTCCGGCGGGAAGTCGCGGAGCTCCGCCTCGAGGCGGGCGCTGATCGGCACCAGCTCCGCCCCCGGGTCGTTCCGCTCGACCCACTCCCGGACCCGATCGAGCTCGGGGGAGGGGTCCTCGAGGCGCTCCGCGTCCACGTTGGCCACGTAGAGGACGGGCCGGGCGGTCAGGAGCTGGAGGCCTCTCAGAATCGTGCGCTCCTCCTCTTCGACGGCCGCCTGACGCGCCGGCTCTCCGGCCTCGAGCCGGTCGCGCAGACGGCGGAGGAGCGACAGCTCGCGCTCCACGTCCTCGCCGCCGAGCCGCGAGCGCTTCTCCACACGCTCCTGCCGATCCTCCACCCGCGCGAGGTCCGCCAGGGCGAGCTCCAGCAGCACGACCTCCAGGTCGTCGATCGGGCCGGAGCTGCCCCCGGCCCGCGCGACGGTCTCGTCCCCGAAGCACCGGACGACGTGGGCGATCGCGTCCACCTCGCGGATGTTCTCCAGGAACCGGTTGCCCAGACCCTCACCGCGAGACGCCCCCTCGACGAGGCCCGCGATGTCCACGAACTCCACCACGGCCGGCTCCACGTTCTCGCGCTCGAGGATCGCCTGCAGCCGGTCGAGCCGGTCGTCGGGCACCTCGACCACGCCGACGTTGGGGTCGATGGTGCAGAAGGGGTATTTCTCGGCCGGGACGGCGACCGAGGTCAGGGCCCGGAAGAGGGTGGACTTGCCCACGTTGGGGAGTCCGACGATGCCGATGGATAGCTTGGACGACATGACGCATGCCTGCACCCCGAAGCCCGGCGCCGTGTTCCGGCCGAGCGGCGGCACGAGCCGTCGTCGGAACCCCCGCCGGGCGACCGGCATACGGATGGACGGCGCTCTTTGCCCGGATCGTTCGGGCGCCTACATTGAGCGCCGTCGCGCATGGTGGGCGTAGCTCAGTCTGGTTAGAGCGCCAGGTTGTGGCCCTGGAGGTCGCGGGTTCGAATCCCGTCGCTCACCCTCTCTGAATCGAGGTCCCGCCGCGACCGTTCCCGATGTGACGAGTGCGATGAGTCCCCTCGACCGTCGAGGATTCCTGCGGGTGGCCGGCGGCGCCGCCGGCCTGGCACTGATCCCCGCACCGCTCGAGGGGCTCGTCCGCGTCGCACGCGGTGCGCCGCGGGGTCGAGCGCGGCGCGCCGGTCCCGGTGACGGCGGCTACGGTCCGCTGGTGGTCGACGGCGGACCGGTCGCGGTGCCTCGGGGCTTCCGGGCGAGCTCCTTCGGCGCCATCGGCGACCCCATGACCGACGGCCACCGCACGCCGATCGCCCTCGACGGGATGGCCGCGTTCGCCGAGAGCGACGGCCGCGTTCGTCTGCTCCGGAACCACGAGGACCGGAACGGCCCGACACGGGCGATCGCCGGCGAGGGAAACGCCTACGATCCGGTCGCCGGCAGCGGCGTCGTGACCCTCGTCGTCGGTCCCGACCGCCGCCTCGAGCGGGACTTCGTGAGCCTGAACGGGACGGCCGTGAACTGCGCCGGCGGGCCGACCCCGTGGGACAGCTGGCTGAGCTGCGAGGAGACGGTCCTGGGCCGCCCCGAGGGTTTCGAGCGGCCGCACGGGTTCGTGTTCGAGGTCGACGCGGCGGCGGACGGCCCGGTCGACCCTGTGCCGCTCGAGGCGCTCGGCCGCTTCAGCCACGAGGCGGTCGCGATCGATCCGGCCACCGGCGTCGTCTACCTGACCGAGGACAACGGATTCGACGACGACGATCCCCTCGCTCCGGGCTCCGGCTTCTACCGTTTCCTCCCGGAGCGGCCGGAGGGCGGCCCGGGGAGCCTGCGTGCCGGCGGTGAGCTCCAGGTCGCGGCGGTGGCGGGCGCCGACCGGCTCGAGCTCCGCCGCGGAACCGACCTCGGGCTGTCGGTCGGCGACGTCCTGGAGGTGGAGTGGCTGACCGTGCCGGATCCGGTGCCGGCGGATCGCGATCACCCCGACCTCGCGGCTCGGCGGATGGAGGTGTTCGGACGGGGGCTGGAGCGGGGCGCGGCCGTCTTCGACCGACTCGAGGGCTGCTGGTTCGGAGAGGAGAGCGTCTTCTTCCACGACACCTCGGGCGGCGTGAAGGGCCTCGGTCAGATCTGGCAGTACCTGCCCCGCACGGGCGAGCTGGTGCTCGTCTTCGAGTCCCCGGGCCGCGAGGTGCTCAACGGTCCCGACAACGTGACGGTCAGCCCTCGGGGCGGCCTGGTGATCTGCGAGGACGCCCACGGGATCGATCCGGACACCGGCGCCCAGTACCTCCGGGGCCTCACCCCCGACGGACGGATCTTCGACCTCGCTCGCAACGAGCTGAACGCCACCGAGCTCGCCGGGGCCACCTTCGGCCCCGAGGGGCGCACCCTCTTCTTCAACGTCCAGGGGCCGACGCGGGGCACGATCGAGGAGGCGGCCGGAACGGGCGTGACGGTGGCGATGTGGGGGCCTTGGGAGCGGGGGGCGCTGTAGGCCGCGCGCCCGGCGGAATCGGACGCTAGCGCTGCGCCAGCCGCCAGGTGACCTCGAGCCGCGCCACCGGGTCGCCTTCCACGTCCCTCAGCTCGGCCCGCGCGATCGACTCCACCGGCGAGGTCACCTCGTCCGGCGGATCGGCCTCCCCGACGACCGAGATCGTGCCCCGCGCCTTCTTCTCGTACTCGCAGGCGAGGCTCACGACGATCGACCGCGTCCCGCCGGGCAGGGCCGTGAGCATCGCGAGGCCGCTGGCGAGCTCGCCGGCGTTCACGAGGGCCACCGCGTGGATCGAGTCGAGGTGGTTGCGGACGCGGCGTCGATCCCGGAGGAGGAGCTCCGAGCGTCCCACCTCGAGCGCCCGAACCCGTACGCCGGTCGTACCGCTGTACGGGGCGATCCAGCCGACCAGTCGGCTGAAGAGCCAGCGGCCGGCCGGCCAGCGGGACAGCCGCCGCCAGGTACCGAGCAGATCGGGGCCGTCGAAGGAGCGGTTCGCGGGCATGGGGACACGGTAGCCGGAGGGACGGGTAGAGGAAAGCAGCCCGAGGAGCGCCGCCCCCCGGAAGACCGTGTGGCGTCGCGAGCACGCGCCTCCTACGTTGGCGCCTGGAGACGCCCATGACCGAGACACGACAAAAGACGCGCCGGGACCCGTCCACCGGTCCGGTCGAGGAGGAGACGGACGGCGGACGACCCGATCTCCGGGCCGTGTCCGCCGAGCCCGTCCTCGGACCCGCCGACGAGCGCAATCCCGGCACACCGCTCGATCTGGAGGTCGTCCGCGGCGTCCGGGTCAATCGCAGCGCCGTGGAGCGGCGGGCGGACACGCTGGTCCGGCGCCGGAGCGTCAAGAAGGAGTGGCAGGCCGGCTGGCTCCTCCGGGCGGTGACCTGCCTGGATCTCACGACGCTGGCGGGAGACGACACGCCGGGTCGGGTCCGCCGCCTCTGCGCCAAGGCGCGGCGACCGGTGCGGTCCGATCTGCTGGAGGCGCTGGGCGTCGATCCGGCCGACATCCGTGTCGGCGCGGTCTGTGTCTACCACTCGCTGCTCCCGATCGCACGGAGGGCCCTGGAAGGGAGCGACATCCCGGTGGCGGTCGTGTCCGCCGGCTTCCCGGCGGGGCTGAATCCCTTCGAGCAGCGTCTCGAGGAGATCCGAGCCTCGGTCGAGGGCGGAGCGGACGAGATCGACGTCGTGATTACCCGTGCGCACGTCCTCGAAGGGGCCTGGCAGGCACTGTACGACGAGGTCGCGGCGTTCCGGGAGGCATGCGGCGACGCCCACCTGAAGACGATCCTGGCCACCGGTGAGCTCCCCACCTTGCGACACGTCGCTCGGGCGGCCCACGTCTGCATGATGGCGGGCGCCGACTTCGTGAAGACGTCGACCGGCAAGGAATCGGTCAACGCGACCCTACCCGTCGGCCTCACCATGGTCCGAGCGGTCCGCGACTACTGGCAGCGCACCGGGCACGCTGTGGGATTCAAGCCGGCCGGGGGCATCCGCACCGCCAAGGAATCCCTCCAATGGCTCGTCCTCATGCGGGAGGAGCTCGGCGTCGCGTGGACGCGGCCCCGTCTCTTCCGGTTCGGGGCCAGCTCGTTGCTGGGCGACATCGAGCGGCAGCTCGAGCATCACGTCACCGGCCGGTACTCGGCCGATCACCGCCATCCCCTCGCGTGACCGGGGAAGAGGGAGGAGCGACCGACGCGATGACGAAGACGGCCGAGGTGTTCGAGAGCCTGGAGTACGGGCCGGCGCCCGAGTCGGACGAACGGGTCCTCGCGTGGCTCGACGGCCACGAGCGGACGTTCGATCACTTCGTCGCCGGCAGCTGGCGTGAGCCGGCCGACGGCGAGCGGTTCGAATCGCTGAACCCGGCCACGGGCGAGCCGCTGGCGACCGTCGCGCAGGGCGGCGACGCTGACGTGGACGCGGCGGTCGAGGCCGCCCGAGCTGCGCTCGGCGGGTGGCAGGAGCTGGGCGGACACCGGCGGGCGCGCTACCTGTACGCGCTGGCACGGAAGGTCCAGAAGAACGCGCGGGAGCTGGCCGTCCTCGAGACGCTCGACAACGGTAAGCCGATCCGCGAATCGCGGGACATCGACGTACCCCTGGTCGCCCGTCACTTCTATCATCACGCCGGGTGGGCACAGCTCGAGGGCGAGCTCGACGGCTACCGGCCGGTCGGCGTCGCGGGACAGATCATCCCCTGGAACTTCCCGCTGCTGATGCTGGCCTGGAAAGTCGCGCCCGCGCTCGCGACCGGGAACACGGTGGTGCTCAAGCCTGCCGAGTACACCTCCCTCACCGCGCTGCGATTCGCCGAGCTCTGTGCCGAGGCCGGTCTGCCCGAGGGCGTGGTCAACATCGTCACCGGGGACGGACGCACCGGCGAACGAATCGTCCGGCACCCGGCCGTCGACAAGATCGCCTTCACGGGCTCGACCGAGGTGGGGCGGATCATCCGCGAGGCCACGGCGGGCAGCGGCAAGAAGCTCTCGCTCGAGTTGGGCGGGAAGTCACCCTTCGTCGTCTTCGAGGACGCCGACCTCGACAGCGTCGTCGAAGGCGTAGTTGACGCCATCTGGTTCAACCAGGGCCAGGTCTGCTGCGCGGGATCCCGGATCCTGGCGCAGGAGTCGATCGCCGAGGAGCTGGCCGAGAAGCTCAAGGCGCGGATGGAGACACTCCGGATGGGCGACCCGCTGGACAAGGGCGTCGACATGGGAGCGATCATCGCCCCGGTCCAGCTCGAGAAGATCGAGCGTCTGGTCGAGACCGGCCGTGAGGAGGGTGCCGAGATGTGGCAGCCTTCCTGGAGCTGTCCCCGGGAGGGATTCTTCTATCCTCCGACGCTCTTCACGGACGTCTCGCCGGCCGCCACCATCTCCCGGGTCGAGATCTTCGGACCGGTCGTCTCGATGACGACCTTCCGTTCCCCGGACGAGGCGATCGAGCTGGCGAACGACACCCGGTACGGCCTCGCGGCGAGCGTCTGGAGCGAGAGCATCAACCAGGCCCTCCACGTCGCGCCGCGTATCAAGGCCGGCACCGTATGGGTCAACTGCACGAACCTCTTCGACGCGGCGTCCGGCTTCGGAGGGTACCGCGAGAGCGGCTTCGGCCGGGAGGGCGGCCGCGAGGGCCTCTGGGAGTACGTGGAGCCCGACTTCCTGGAATCGCTGCCCACCGAGAACGATCCGGAGGGCGAGGGCGGGGTCGGCTCGGAGCGACACGCGAGCCCCCCCGTCTCGGACGACGAGGGTCCCGAGATCGACCGCACCCCGAAGATGTACGTCGGAGGACGGCAGGCCCGCCCCGACGCGGAATACGTGCTCCGCGTCGTCGGGCCGGAGGGTGGGGCGGTCGGCGAGGTGGGACGCGGCAACCGCAAGGACGTCCGCAACGCCGTCGAGGCGGCACACGCGGCGGCGGGCTGGGCCGACCGGTCCGCGCACGGCCGGGCCCAGGTGCTCTATTACCTGGCCGAGAACCTGGCCGCCCGGGAGGAGGAGTTCGCCGACCGCATCCGTGCGATGACGGGCCGCGACGCGTCGTCGGCGGAGCGGGAGGTCGCCGCCAGCCTCGACCGCATCTACACGTACGCGGCGTGGGCCGACAAGTGGGACGGCGACGTCCACCGGACGCCGTTCCGCAACGTGACCTTCGCGATCCCCGAGCCGATCGGCGTGATGGGCGTCGTCTGCCCGATCGAGGCCCCACTGCTCGGCTTCCTCTCGACCGTGCTCCCCCCGATCGCGACGGGGAACACGGTGGTCTCGATACCGTCGGAGCGATGGCCGCTGGCGGCGACCGACCTCTACCAGGTGCTCGAGACCTCGGACGTCCCGGGCGGGGTGCTGAACGTGATCACCGGGCTCCGGGAAGAGCTGGTGCCGACGCTGGCCGCTCACGACGACGTGGACGGCGTCTGGTACTTCGGCTCGCGCGAGGGCAGCGGTCGCGTCGAGGAGCTCTCCACCGGCAACATGAAGCGCACCTGGGTGAGCGACGGCCGGGTGCGCGACTGGTACGACGCCCGACAGGGGGCCGGTGAGGAGTTTCTCCGGAACGCGACGCAGATCAAGAACATCTGGGTCCCCTACGGCGAATAGGAGCCGCCGGGAGGGCGGCCCGTCCGGGCCCCGGACGCCCGACTCGCACGATACCTGCGGCTTCCCCCAGCGGTCGCCGATTCCCGGCCCGAGGGCCGCGCGGCGGCAGGCACGATCGGTCGAAACGCTCATTCAGTTGGAGGCTCCATGGCACGGTCCGCGGAGGACGGTGACAGGGTGAAGGTCCACTATACCGGCACCCTCGACGACGGCACGGTGTTCGACAGCTCCCGCGAGCGGGACCCGCTCGAGTTCGAGCTCGGGGCGGAAGAGGTCATCCCCGGCTTCGAGCAGGCCGTCCGGGGGCTCGAGGTGGGCGAGTCGGTGGAGGTCCGACTGCCCCCGGAGAAGGCGTACGGCCATCGGAACGACGAACTCATGGTCGACGTCGCCCGGGGCGACCTGCCCGAGGGCCTGGACCCCGAGGTCGGACAGACGCTCGAGGTCCGGACCGATGACGACGAGCCGATGGCGGCCTGGGTCGCGGAGGTCGGGGAGGAGGCCATCAAGGTCGATCTCAACCACCCCCTGGCCGGCCGCGAGCTGCACTTCGAGGTGGAGTTGGTGGACCTCGGCTGACGGTTTCCGCGCGGGGGGGAACCTTCCCGCGACGGGCCGTGTATGGAGGTCGTGCGAGAGGGAGAAGGGCTCGGTCGAACCGATCGGGCACCGGGGCCGGTGGCCCCGGATTCGCTCTCGCACGAGGGGTGGACGAAGGGACCGAAGGAGGTCCGCGGCACCCCCGCTCGAGGGCCGAGGCGCACGCCGCGTGAGCCCGTCCTCGGCCGGAGGACTCGCGGTTGACAGCCGGGTCGCTCCGGAGTTAGACTGACGGTCCTCGCGCGATGAGGCCTTCGAGCCGTCGTCGCGCGAGTGCTTTTTGACAAGAAGGTGTGCGTGACGTGTGGGGCCCCGATTCGGGCCGTGGGCATCACTTCCCGCGGTCCATGGGGAACCAAAGTGAATTGTTTCCGGGCGCGTCTCGAGTTTCGATTCGAGATAGCGTTCACCAGGACACGGCTCCGCGGACTTCGGTCCCGGTGCCATCAGACTTCTTCAACAACTGGAGGGTTTGATCCTGGCTCAGGACGAACGCTGGCGGCGTGCCTAACACATGCA
>CAZEUW010000019.1:0-19948 GCA_964515425.1 uncultured Gemmatimonadota bacterium
GTCGGCTGATGGCGGGAGGATCGACCGCGGTCGAGGCCGACGCGCCCCGGAAGACCGGGGGCGGGGCCGGCGACCGCCTCGAGGCCCTGCTGGCCTCGCTGGACGAACCGGAGTTCCTGATCGAGGCGCGCCGGGAGGCGTGGGAGCGCTACCGCCGGCTCCCGATGCCCTCGACCGAGTCCGAGGAGTGGCGCTACACGGACGTTTCCGACCTCGACCCGGAGGCCTTCGAGCCGCTCCGCCCCGAGGCGGAGACGACCTCCGACCCCGCCGAGCTGCCGGAGCGCGTGGCCCGGGTCATGGAGCGCGACCGTGGGCGGAGCGCCGTGGCCGTGCAGGTGAACGGCGGCTACGTCTACCGCGAGTCGAGCGGGGAGCTGGAGGAGCTCGGGGTCACCTTCGCCCCCGTCGCCACGGTGGCGCGCGAGCGTCCGGAGCTGCTCCGGCGCCACCTGTTCGCCAGCGACACGGCCCCGTGGGAGGAGAAGTTCTGGAGCCTCCACGTGGCGCTGATGACCAACGGCTACCTCCTCCACGTCCCGGAGGGCGTGAAGGTGGCCGACCCGATCCACACGCTGCGCTGGGTCGACCGGCCGGGCTCGCTGCTGGCCACCCACAGCCTGGTGGTCGCCGAGGAGGGCGCCGAGGTCACCTGCATCGACGAGTACCTCTCGCCCGACCTCGACGAGCCCATCCTGAGCGTCAACGGCACCGAGGTGTTCGGGGAGCAGAACGCGACCGTCCGCTACCTGAGCCTCGAGCTGTTCGGCCGCGGGGCGGAGCACTTCAGCGTCCAGCACGTGAACGCCGGCCGCGACGCGCGCATGAGCGGCTTCAACGTGGCCCTGGGCGGCCGGAGGTCGCGGGCGGACGTGAGCAGCCACCTGGAGGGGCCGGGCAGCGAGAGCGAGATGCTCGCCCTCTGGTTCGGCGACGAGGAGCAGCACTTCGACCACCACACGGTCCAGCACCACGCCGCTCCGCACGCCTACAGCGACCTGCTCTACAAGGGGGCGCTCGACGGGAGCGCCGAGAGCGTCTTCCGCGGCCTGATCCGGGTCGAGAAGGGCGCGCAGCTCACCGACGCCTACCAGACGAACCGGAACCTCCTGCTGAGCGACGCGTGCCACGCCACGACGCTCCCCAACCTGGAGATCGAGGCGGACGACGTGCGCTGCTCGCACGGGGCCACCGTGGGGCAGGTGGACGAGCAGATGCTCTTCTACCTGATGAGCCGGGGTCTCACCCGGGGACGGGCCGAACGGCTGCTGGTGTTCGGCTTCTTCGACGAGGTCCTCGGCCGCATGCCCGTGGAGGGCGTGCGCGAGCGACTCCGGGAGGCGATCGAAGAGAAGATGGGGATGTGACGCGATGAGCGACTTCGTGACGGTCGCCACGACCGACGACGTGCCGGAGGGGAAGCCGATCGCGGTCGAGGCCGGGGGGACCAAGCTGGTGCTGATCCGACGGGACGGCGCCGTGCACGCGCTGGAAGACCGCTGCTCGCACGAGGACTATCCGCTGCACAACGGCGAGGTCCTCGACGGCCAGATCGAGAGCGCGCAGCACGGCGCGCGCATCGACCTCGACAGCGGAAAGCCGAAGTCGCTGCCGGCGGTCAAGCCGGTGAAGCGCTTCGAGGCCCGCCTGGAGGGCGACGAGGTCCAGGTCCGCCTGGAGGGGTGAAGGAGGCGTCCGCCGGACGCACGCCACGATGACCACGCCCGAGCCCGCCACCCGGACCGCCCCCTCTCCCTCGCTGGACGTGGAGCGGCTGCGCGCCGACTTCCCGATCCTCTCCTCCGAGGTGAACGGCAGCCCGCTCGTCTACCTCGACAACGCCGCCAGCTCGCAGAAGCCGGAGCCGGTCGTCGAGGCGATGGCGCGCTACTACCGGACCTCCCACGCCAACGTCCATCGCGGCGCGCACGCCCTGAGCTGGCGCGCCACGGAGCTGTACGAGGACGCCCGCCGGACCGTCGCGAAGCACCTGGGCGCGTCCGATGCGGGCGAGCTGGTCTTCACGCGGGGCACGACCGAGGCGATCAACCTGGTCGCCGCCGCCTGGGGGCCGGCCCACGTGGAGGAGGGCGACGAGATCCTCCTCACGAAGATGGAGCACCACTCCAACATCGTCCCCTGGCAGCTCCTCGCGGAGCGCACCGGCGCCCGGCTGCGCTTCGCCGACGTGACCGGGGACGGCCGGCTCGACCTCGAGGACCTCGAGCGGCAGCTGGGCGAGCGGACCCGCCTGGTCGCCGTCACCCACGTCTCGAACTCCCTCGGCACGATCAATCCCGTGGCGGAGATCGCCGGGCTGGCGAGGGAAGCCGGGGCCCGCTGTCTGGTCGACGGTGCGCAGGCCGCTCCCCACCTGGCGATCGACGTGGAGGCGCTCGGGGTCGACTTCTACGCCTTCAGCGGACACAAGATGCTGGGGCCCACCGGGATCGGCGGCCTCTGGGCGCGCCGCGAGGAGCTCGAGCGCACGCCCCCTTACCAGGGCGGCGGCGAGATGATCTCGCGGGTGTCGCTGGAGGGGTCGAGCTGGGCCGAGGTGCCCCACAAGTTCGAGGCGGGCACCCCGAACATCGCCGGCGCCGCCGGGCTCGCCGAGGCGGTCCGCTACCTGGAAGGGGTCGGACTCGACGCGATCCGCGAGCACGAGGATGCGCTCACCGGCTACGCGCTGGAGCGGCTGGGCGACGTCGACGGGCTCACCCTCTACGGCCCGCCCGAGGACCGCGTGTCGGTCTTCTCCTTCACCTTCCGGGACGTCCACGCCCACGACCTGGCCACCATACTGGACCAGCGGGGCATCGCGATCCGGGCCGGCCACCACTGCAACCAGCCGCTGATGGACCACCTGGGCGTGGCCTCCACGGCGCGGGCGAGCTGCTACCTGTACAACACGCCCGACGAGATTGACGCCCTCGTGGAGGGCCTGCACTTTGCCGCCGACGTCTTCGGTTCCCCCGACACCGCCTCTCCGACGGAAGCCTGACGCGACGGCATGAGCAGCGAAGAAGGCTCCTCCGGGATCGACCGCTCCATCCCGGGCTCCCTCAGCTCCCTCTACCAGGAAGTCATCCTGGACCACTATCGCCGCCCCAGGAACAAGGGCGAGATGGAGGGGAGCACCCACGACGTCACGATGAACAACCCGCTCTGCGGGGACGTGATCGAGCTGCACCTGAAGGTCGGCGGCGGCCGGATCGAGGAGGCGCGATTCGAGGGACGCGGCTGCTCGATCAGCCAGGCATCGGCCTCCATGATGACCGACGAGCTGGCCGGGCGCTCGCTCGACGAGGCGCTCGCCCTGGCCGAGAAGTTCACCCGCCTCCTGCACGGCGACGTGGAGGTCGGCGCCGACGAGGACCTCGGCGACCTCCGGGCGCTGTCGGGCGTCTCGAAGTTCCCGGTGCGCATCAAGTGCGCGCTGCTCGGCTTCAACTGCCTCGAGGAGCTGCTCGACGGCGACGGCGACCGCGGGGAGGGCTCGCCCGGCGCCTGACGCCGGGCGACGCTCCGCGCTCGGGGTGAACGACGGCGCGGTCGGCCGCGTCCTCCGGATCTCGGGGGGCAGCTATCGGGTCGAGGTCGGGGAGGACGTCGTCACCTGCGTCCTCGCCGGCCGCCTCAAGCAGGGGGACGGTCCCCGCGTGTCGGTGGGCGACCGGGTCCGCTGCGAGGCGACCGGCGAGGGCGAGGGGCGGATCGTCGAGCTCCTCCCCCGCAGCTCCAAGCTGGCCCGCCGCGCCGTCACCGGACGCGCCGAGCAGGTCATCGTCGCCAACATCGACCAGCTCGTCCCCGTCTTCGCGGTCGCCCGGCCCTCCCTCGACACCACGATGCTCGACCGCCTGCTGGCGCTCGCCGAGCTCCACGGCCTCGACGCCTTCGTCGTCGTCAACAAGGCGGACCTCGGCGACCCCGACGGATTCGACGCCTACCGCGAGGCGGGCTACGAGGTCCTCCCCACCAGCGCCGCCGAGGGCACGGGCCTCGAGCCGCTCTCCGGGCGTCTGCGGGAGCGGACGTCGGCGCTGGCGGGTCCGTCGGGAGCGGGCAAGTCGAGCCTCCTGAACCGGCTGGTGCCCGGCCTGGACCGGCGGGTCGGCGAGGTCAGCGCCGGCGACGAGGGCCGCGGCCGCCACACGACGGTGAACGCGACCCTCGTCCCCCTCCCCGACGGGGGCTACGTCGCGGACACGCCGGGCCTCCAGGTGCTCCGCCTCTGGAGCATGGACCCGGACGAGCTGGCCGCCGCCTTCCCCGAGTTCCGCTCCCGGCTCGGGAGCTGCCGCTTCAACGACTGCCGCCACGTCGAGGAGCCCGGCTGCGGGATCCGGGCGGCGCTGGAGGAGGGCGCCGTCGCGGCGCACCGCTACCGGAGCTACCGGAAGCTGCTCGAGGAGGCCGAGGAGGAGCGCCGGGAGTGGTGAGGGAGCGTGTCGCCCGCGCCCTGGCGGCTCGGGAGCCGTACCGCTTTCCCGCGCGGGAGACCGACCGCCGCGCCGCCGTCGTGCTCCTGCTGCGCCGGGGAGCGGCGGCGGACGCCGCCGCGCCTCCCGCGTCCGGGGAGGCGGCCGCGGCGGACCCGATGCCGGTGCACGGCGACGCCCTGCCCGGGGCTTTCGCCGGGCTGGAGCTGCTCCTCGTGCGGCGGGCCGAGCGGGAGGGCGACCCCTGGTCCGGCCACGCCGGCCTGCCGGGCGGCCACCGCGATCCCGGCGACTCCGACCTCGCCGCCGCCGGACTGAGGGAGCTTCGCGAGGAGACCGGGATCGACCTCCCCGGCTCGTCGCTGCTCGGCCGACTGGACGACGTCCACCCCCGCAGCCGACGGCTGCCCTCGGTGGCCGTGTCGCCCTTCGTGGCGTGGACCGACGCCGGTGCGAGGGTCCGGCCGGGCCCGGAGATCTCGGGCCACCGGTGGACGCGGCTCGACGAGCTCGAGGACCCCGCTCTGCGCGGGACCCTCTCCTTCCGGCGCGACGGGGCGCTCCGGGTCTTCCCCACCGTCGAGCTCGACGGCCTGACCGTGTGGGGGCTCACCTTCGTGATCGTCCGCCGCTTCCTCCGGCTGCTGCCGCGGGAAGGCGGGAGCTGAGCCGATGGCCGAGGCGCTGATCGCCGGCTGCGGCTACACCGGGCGCCGGCTGGCCCGCCGCCTCGCCGCCGACGGCCTCGCCGTCGCGGGGACGACCCGCGATCCCGAGCGGGCGGAGGCGCTGTCCGGGTCCGGGATCCGTCCGCTCGTGGTGGACGTCTCCGACCCCGGCTCGCTCCGTGGCGGGCTGGAGGGCGAGGCGCCGGAGGTGTGCTTCTACCTGATCCCTCCCCTCGACGACGAAGGTCCGCTCACGGGGGTCGAGGGCACGATGCGGGCCCTCCGACGGGCTCCGCTGGAGGCGTTCGTCTACGGCAGCAGCACCTCGGTCTACGGCGACCGGAACGGGGCGTGGGTCGACGCCTCGGACGTCCCGCGGCCGGACTCGTCGACCGGCCGGGCCCGGCTCCAGGCCGAGCGGACCGTCCTCCGCTGCGGGTGGGAGTGGGACGCCCGCCCGCGCATCGGCCGCATCGGCGGCATCTACGGGCCGGGGCGGGTGCTGGTGGACGCCATCCGCTCGGGCCGATACCGGCTGGTGGAGGGGCTGGACGCCTGGAGCAACCGCATCCACGTCGACGACCTGGCCGCCGGCTTCGCGGCGATCTGGCGCCGGGGGGAGAACGGCCGCGTCTACGACCTCGTCGACGACGAGCCCCACCGCTCCTCGGCCTTCGCGCGGCTGGTCGCCGAGCGGGCCGGACTGGAGCTGCGCACGATCACGCGCGAGGAGGCGGAGGCAAGCTGGTCGGAGGCCCGGCTCGCCCGGAAGACGGCGAGCAAGCGGGTGCGCAACCGACGGCTGCGCGAGGAGCTCGGGCTGGAGCTGGCCTACCCGACGTTTCGGGAGGGGGTGCCGGCGGCGCTGGCGGCCGGTGGGATGGGCTCCGGTTAGCCCCCGTCGGGGAAGCGCCGGCGGATCGCCGCGCTCACCGGATCGACGAGCTCCTCCCACGCGACGTCCTCGGCCTTCGTCACCGTGATGAACTCGTCCACGATGAGGAGGGCCCGGACGCCGTCGACGGCGAACAGCTCTTCGGCCATCGGGTCGTCGTCGACCTCGTCGGAGCGGAAGTAGGAGCGGCTGCCCTCCACGGGGAGGGGGCGGCTCAGGGTGAACTTGGCCGCGTGGGGGTTGGGGGTCCCCTCCACCTGGATCTCGAGATCCGCCATGCGCTGGCTCCCGTCGGTCGGTGAGTGGGACAACGTAGCCGCCCCGCAGGCGGACTGAAACCCGGTCGGAGGCCCGCTCAGCCCTTCGCCGCGGCCGCCTCCAGGCACTCGTCGAGGGCCCCGGTGGCACGGGAGAGCAGGCCGCGCGGGACGGTCAGGGGCGGGGAGAGCGAGAGCACGTTGCCGTCCGGCCCGCCGGCCAGCACGATCCAACCCCGGCGGAGCATCTCGACCACGACCCGGCCCGCCGCCTCGCCGTCGGGCCGCCGGGGATCGCCCTCCCGCACCAGGTCCAGCCCGATCATCAGCCCGCGGCCCCGCACGTCGCCCACCGCCTCGTGACGCTCCGCCACGGCCGCCAGCTCCTCCCGCCAGCCGGCGCCCACCGACGCGGCGCGCCCGGCCAGCCCCTCCTCCTCGATCACCTCGAGCGTCGCCAGCGCCGCCGCGCACGAGAGGGGATGGCCCAGGAAGGTGGTCGTGTGGATCGCCTCCCCGCCCGAGGGCGGCCAGGCGTCCATCACCTCCGCCGGCCCCAGGCAGGCCGAGATCGGCATGCCGCCGGAGAAGCCCTTGCCCACGCAGAGCAGGTCGGGCACGACCCCGTCCCGCTCGCAGGCGAAGCGGCTCCCCGTGCGGCCGAAGCCCGTGTAGACCTCGTCGGCGACCAGCAGGGCGCCGTGCTCGCGGCACGTCTCCGAGAGCGCCGCGAGGAAGCCGTCCGGCGGCACCACCTCGCCGCCCCGGCCCTGGATCGGCTCGACCAGCACCGCTCCGATCGGATCCTCCCCGTCGAGCAGCTCCTCGAGCTCCGCCAGCGCGGCGTCCCGCACCGCCTCCGGATCGGCGGGGACCGGGGGGAAGCCGGGCCGGCGGGGCGGCCGGTAGGGGTGCGGGTAGCCGACCCGCCGCACGTGGGGGTTGAGCTGCTCCACGAAGGGGCCGCGGAAGTGGTCCCGGTCGGTGGCCGCGAGCGCCCCGTAGCCGAGGCCGTGGTAGGCGCCGGTGAAGGCGGCCACCCCCGGCCGGTCCGTGGCGAGCAGCGCCGTCTTGAGGGCGGCCTCCACGGCGTCAGAGCCGGAGCAGCCGAGCACGGCGCGGGGCGCGTCGTAGGGCGAGAGCTCCCCGAGCCGCTCCAGCAGCTCCACCTTGCGCGCCGGGGGATGGACGTCGCCCATCCCGTGCACCAGGCGGCCCGCCTGGGCGCGGAGCGCCTCCACGACGAACGGGTGCCCGTGGCCCGCGGCGGCCACGGCGAATCCCGCCGTGAGGTCCACGTAGCGGTTGCCGTCCGCGTCCCACACGTTGCAGCCGGCGGCGCGCTCCCAGAAGACCGGGAAGTCGTCCGCCGTCAGGGTGACGTTCCGCGACTCGACCGCGGAGAGCCTCCCGGCCAGGCGGCGCGAGGCCGCGGCGGGCGGACGGGACGTCACCTCCGGCGCTCGGTCCTCGTGCGTGGCGCGCATCTTGTTCGGGGGTGGGGCGGAGACTCGACGGGCGGCGCCGGCGTGCGCCATCCTCGCACGGACGAAAGGGAGCGGCCATGGAGCTGAGCGGCAAGGTGGCGATGATCTCGGGGGGCTCGAGGGGGCTGGGTCGGGCGCTGGCGCGGCGCTACGCCGAGGAGGGGGCGTCGGTCTCCCTGTGCGCCCGGGGCGAGGAGGAGCTCGAGGCGGCCGCCGAGGAGGTGCGGGCGGCCGGCGCCGAGTGCGTGGCCGTGGCCGCCGACGTCACCCGCTCCGGGAGCGTCGAGCGCTGGTTCGAGGCCACGCGCGGGCGGCTCGGCCCGGCCGACGTCGTGGTGAACAACGCCTCGGTCCTCGGCCCCCGGGCGACGATCGCCGACTACCCCGAGGACGAGTGGCGGCGGGTGATCGAGGTCAACCTCACCGGCGCCTTCCTCGTGGCGCGCGCCGCCGTGGCCCCGCTCGGCGAGACCGGCGGATCGCTGATCCACGTCAGCTCCGGCGTGGGCGACCACGGACGCCCCGAATGGGGCGCCTACTGCGCCTCCAAGAACGGCCTCGAGGCGCTCTCCGAGATGATGGCGGGGGAGCTGGCGGAGGTGGGGATCCGCTCGAACGCGGTCGACCCCGGCGCGATGCGCACCTCGATGCGGGCCGCCGCCTATCCGGACGAGGACCCCGCGACGCTGCCCCGCCCCTACGAGGTCACCGACGTCTTCGTCCACCTCGCCTCCGACCGCTCCCGCGGCGTCTCCGGCGAGCGGTTCCGGGCGCAGGACTTCACCGACCCCGGCCGGTGAGGAGGCGGGGCCCCGGCGGGGCCGGCGGCGTCACCAGTCGTACACCGTCCAGCGGCGGCAGGACTCCGAGCCGCACACGAGCCGCACGCGGAAGGGGGAGCCGTCCGTCCGGGGCGCGGGATGCGCCTCCACGGATCGGAGCATCTCGGACCCGCAGGCCGGGCACTCCGGCTCGCCGCCGGGGATCGGCCGCTCCCGGTCGGCCGCCTCGAGATCGACCGCTTGCTCCGGGTCCAGCAGCGGCCCGAGATTGTCGTCGACGGTCATGAGCCTCCGGGTCGGATGAGGAGAGCCCTTGCAGACTAACCCGCCCCGACCCCGGCCCGCCAGCGAGGACCGCCCCGCCGCGGGGCGCGCGGAACCCGCCCGGCTGGCCGAGCGCTACCGGGACGAGTTCCCCATCCTCCGCGACCGCGCCTACCTGAACTCGAACTCCCTGGGCGCCCTCTCGCGCCGCTCGCTCGAGGCGCGCCGGGCCTTCGAGGAGGACTGGAGCGAGCTCGGCGCCCGCGCCTGGTACCTGCGCTGGATGGACCGGCTCGAGGAGCTGCGCGCCAGCGTGGCGCGAACCCTCGGGGCCGACGCCGAGGAGGTGGCCCTCGTCCCCAGTGTCTCGGCGGGCCTCACCTCGGTGCTGAACGCGTTGGACTTCGACGAGCGGCCGCGGGTGGTCGTCTCCGAGCTGGACTTCCCGACCCTGACCTACCAGATGCTGTCGCGCCAGCGGCGGGGCGTCGAGGTGGTGATGCTCGAGAGCCCGGACGGGATCGAGGTCCCCCTCTCCGCCTGGCGGGAGGCGGTGGACGGGCGCACGGCGCTGGTCGCCACCTCGCACGTGCTCTTCTCCACCGGCGCGATCCAGGACGCCGCGGCCATCGGGCGCATCGCCCGCGAGTCGGGGGCCCTCTTCCTGCTGGACGCCTACCAGTCCCACGGCCAGCTCCCCCTCGACGTCGCGGAGCTCGGGGCCGACGTCCTGCTGTCGGGCGCCCTGAAGTGGCTGATGGGCGGACCAGGGCTCGGCTTCCTCTACGTACGGCGGGACCTCGCCCGGCGGCTGGAGCCGACGTCGCTGAGCTGGTTCGGGGTGGAGGACCAGTTCTCCTTCGACCCGCGCCGCGCGGAGCCCCGCGACGACGCCCGCCGCTTCGAGATGGGCACGCCGGCCGTCGGGGCGGCCTTCACGGCGCTGGGCGGGCTGGAGATCGTCGAGGAGATCGGCGTTCCGGCGATCCGCGAGCGGAACCGTCGGCTGGCCGAGGAGCTGGTCGAGCGGCTCTCGGCCGCGGGCTACGAGCTGCGCGTCGCACCCGAGGCCGAGCGGCGCTCCGCGGTCGTGCCGGCCCGGCACCCGCGGGCCGAGGCGGCGGTCGCCCACCTGGCCGAGCGCGGCGTGATCGTCGACGCCCGACCGGGCGTGGTCCGGTTCTCGCCTCACTTCTACAACCACGAAGGAGACCTGGACCGGGCCCTCGAGGCCCTCGAGGAGGTGGCGCCGTGAAGACACGCGTCCGGAGGATCGGAGCGCGATCGGTGTTCCTGCTGCTGGCCGTGATCTACGGCTTCGTCGGACTGGTCGTCGGCGTGGCGCTCGCGCTGCTGGCGCAGTCCGAGATCTCCACGCCGATGGTGCAGACCGCGATCGACCGGCTCGGCTGGTGGTCGGCGGTGCTCTTCCCCCTCGGCTACGGCGTGGTCGGGGGGCTGGCCGGGGCCGCGGCCGCCGTGCTCTACAACTTCGCGGCGGGGCTCACCGGCGGGATCCGCGTCGAGCTTCGCGTCCGCTCGGGCGTCGGGCGCGGCGGGGACGGCGAGGGGGACGGGGACGGCTGAAGGCGACGCCGGCGGACGAGCCGCGGATCGGTCAGTCGAACGCGGCGCCGAACGCCCTGTCGTACGTCCGGACCCGGTGCACGTCGCGACGCCGACAGCAGGCCAGGTGCAGCAGGTGACGCGCCCCGAGCGCCGGATGCTCGTCGACGAGGATCCGGGCCAGGCGGACGTCCTCCTCCTCCACCGACCAGACGGTGGCGATCCGTCCTTCGGCGAGCCGAAGGGCGGCGTCGAGAGTCTCGATGCGGTCGACCGGGAGGTATGCGTGGAGCAGCTCCTGGAGCACCTCGGCCGAGGTGACGAGGGGCAGCTCCTCCTCGGCCGATCGGACGAAGAAGTCGCGCGCTTCGGAGCGCAGGGGATGCTCCCCACCGACGGCGTACATCAGCACGTTGGCGTCCACGAAGATCACGTGCCGCCCGCCTTCAGGTACCCGACGCTCCCGTCCGCTTCGAGCGCTCGATCACGCGTCGGTGCTCGCGCCAGTCGGGTTCGGCGCCGTGCTCGCGCTCGTCGCACTCCTCGAAGAAGGAGCGGACCGACTCGGCCGTATCGAGGGACGAGGAGTCCCGACGGGCCAATCGCGTCCGCGCGGCTTCCCGGAGCCACGCGCTCAGCGACTTGCCCTCACGCGCCGCCTGGTGCCGGAAGCGTTCCTTCTCCGCTTCGTCCACCACGATGTGGATGCGTGTGGTCACGAGCGTCTCCCGCCGATGCGACGGCTCGCCGGCCATCCGGCCGGCCCGCCTCCGTCATACACATGGTAAGCACACACCACCATCAACCATGTGTCAACTACCGCTTTCCGGGGAGCTCGCGATCAGCTCGCCGCCTGGGGCAGCCGCCGCCCGCGGGCGTCCTTCAGCACGCGAGCCGGGTCGTGGCCGGCGAGCCGCAGGATGCGCTCGATCGTCTCGCCGATCTTGTTGTCGGGCGTGGAGGCGCCCGCCGTGAGGCCGATCTCCAGCTCCCCGTCCGGCAGCCAGCCGGTCGCCTCGTGGAGCTCCTCCCCCATGATCTCCTTGTGGGAGAGGACGCCGGTGTCGGGATCGAGGCAGGAGGAGTCCTCGATGTGGTAGGTGGGGACCGTCTGCGAGCAGAGGTGCGCGAGATGGTTCGTGTTGCTGGAGTTGTAGCCCCCGATCACCACCATGAGGTCGGGCGGCGACTCCATCATCGCCTCGATCGCGTCCTGCCGGTCCTGGGTCGCCGAGCAGATGGTGTCGAAGCTCCGGAAGCGGTCGGCGGCCTCCTCCCCGTACCGCGCCTCCATCGCCTCGCCCAGCCGGTCGGCGATCGCCAGCGACTCGGAGGCGACCATGGTCGTCTGGTTGGCCACGCCGATCCGCTCGAGGTCGCGATCGGGGTCGAAGCCGTCGGAGTGCTTGCCCGCGAAGAAGGAGAGGAACTCGTCCCGGTCGCCCTCGCCGCGGATGTATTCGCACACCCGCTCGGCCTCCGACATGCCGCGGACGACCAGGTACTTGCCGCCCTCGTGCTTGTTCACGCGCGAGCTGGTGGCGCGGGTCTCCTCGTGATAGTGCTTGCCGTGGATGACCGCCGTGAAGCCGTCCTCCGCGTAGCTCTCCACCCGCTTCCAGACCAGCAGCACCGACCCGCAGGTCGTGTCGACGACGATGCACTCCTTCTCCTTCAGCCGCTCGAAGTCGGAGAGGGAGACGCCGAAGGCGGGAACGATCACCACGTCCTCGGCGTTCACGCGGGAGAAGTCGAAGCGGCCGTCGTCGTCCGGGTAGAGGAAGGTGATCCCCATCTCCCGGAGCTGGCGGTTCACGTAGGGATTGTGGATGATCTCGCCGACGAGGTAGATCTCGGCGTCGGGGAACTTCTCGCGCGCCTCGTAGGCGTATTCCACCGCCCGATCGACCCCGTAGCAGAAGCCGAAGCTGTCGGCCAGGCGGAAGTGGAGCCGGCCGACGTCGAGCCGGTTGTCGTTCTCCTTCATCGCGCCGACGAGGGCGCTCCCGTACTCGGACTCGAGGACGGGCTTGACCTCGTCCTTCAGCCCCAGACCCTTTCGGAAGTAGGTTTGTCGGTCTGGCGTCATGGATAGCCGAATGCCTGAGGAGCCGTGCAAGCGCTGAGGGACTGGTTCCGGACCGTCACGGACGTCCGCAGGGAGGAGTACCTCCCCGCGGGGCTGATGTTCGTGTACGGCTTCCTCGCGATGACCTCCTACTACATCGCGAAGTCGGTCCGGAACGCGACCTTCGTCCAGCGCGTCGGCGCCGACAACCTGGACTTCGTCTACATCCTGACCGCCGTCTTCGTGACCGGCGTCATGGTCGTCTACTCCCGGTGGGTCGACCGGGTGAAGCAGACCACGCTGCTCCAGGCGACCTTCGTCTTCATGGTCGCCTCGCTCGTGGCCTTCTGGCAGCTGATGCAGGGCGGCTCGAGCGTCGTAACGTCGGGCGCGTTCTACCTCTTCGTCAAGCTGTACGGCCTGCTGGTCGTGAGCCAGTTCTGGCTCGTCGGCAACGTCCTGTTCACGACGCGGCAGGCCAAGCGGCTCTTCGGTCCCATAGGGGTCGGACTCATCCTCGGCGCCATCGCGGGCGGGACCATCGTCGACCGGACGGTCGCCGCGGTCGGGACCGAGAACCTCCTCGCCGTCGCCGCCGGCGTGATGGTCCTCTGCGCGCTGACCGTCGCGGCGCTGCACGGGCGGATACGGGAGGGCGGCGCGGCGTCGGGCAGCCTCCTCGAGGACATCTCGAGCGACGCGCTGCAGCTCCTGAAGGGCTCCGACCACCTGCGGACGATCGCCTGGATCCTGGGCCTCACGATCGTCGTCTCGACCCTCATCGACTGGCAGGTCAACGCCGCCGTGGAGGCGTTCATCCCGAGCGAGGACGCGAAGACCGCGTTCTGGGGGCAGTTCTTCGTGCTCCAGAACGTGGCCTCGGTCGCCGTCCAGCTGCTCGCGACCGGGTTCGTCCTCCGCAAGTTCGGCGTCGGGGTCGCGATGCTCGCGCTCCCGGCCGGGCTGCTCGTGGCCACGGTGGGGGTGCTCGCCGCACCCGTCCTGCTGACCGCCGCCCTGGCCAAGGGCACGGAGGGCGCGCTCCGCTACTCGCTGGACCAGTCGACGCGGGAGCTGCTCTACCTGCCCGTTCCGACGGAGGTCAAGTACAAGGCGAAGCCCCTCATCGACCTGGCCGTCTACCGCGGCGGCACGGGGGCGGCGGGCCTGCTCCTCCTGCTGATCACCGACGGCTTCGGCTTCGGACTGCGGGGCGTCGCCGCCGTCTGCGTCCTGGTGCTCGGCGCCTGGGTCGCCTTCACCTTCCGGATGCGCGGCGAGTTCAAGAGCTCGATCAAGCGCCTCATCGGGGTCCGGGACGTGGACCTCGACGAGCTGATCTACCGTCGGCTGGACGCCCACACGATCGAGGAGCTCCGGGGCGCCCTCCGGGGGGGCGAGGAGGCGGAGGTGCTCTACGCCCTCGCCCTCGTCGAGCGCGGCCCGCCGTCCGAGCTGGAGGCCGAGCTCCGGCACCTGCTCGACCACCGCTCCGACGAGGTCCGCGCGAAGGCCCTCTCGATGCTGTACGACCTGGGGGCGGACGACCTCGCGCCGGACGTCGAGCCGATGCTCCGCGACCCGTCGATGGACGTCCGGGCCGAGGCCATCCGCTACCTGTGCGAGTACAACCCGGAGCCCGCCGCCGAGCAGATGGAGGGGTTCCTGGGCCAGGAGGACGAGGGCGTCCGCACGGCGGCGATCGCCTGCCTGGTGTCGCACGGCGACGAGCAGCAGATCGCCACGGGGCTGGAGGAGATCCGACGTCTGACCCGATCGCGCGAGCCGGAGCGCCGCCTCGAGGAGGCCCGGGCGCTGGGCCGCATGGTGGCCGGCCACGAGCGCGCGGCGGAGCTGCTGCGCGGGCTGGTCATCGACCCCGACCCCGAGGTCCGGCACGCGGCCATGCGGGCGGCCGGCCGCGCCCGGGAGCCGGGCGTGGTGGCGGACCTGATGGAGCGGCTCGCCGAGCCCGAGGACCGCGAGGCGGCCCGCGCGGCGCTGCTCGACTACGGGGCCGAGATCCACGACGGGATCCTCGACCACCTCGCCCGGGGCGACGTGCCGCGGGCCGTCCGCATCCAGCTCCCGCCCATCCTGCTGACCGGCGCGCGCCAGCGGGACGTGGACCGCATGATCGAGCTGGTGGGCGAGCTGCGTCAGGCCCAGGTGCGCTATCACCTGATCAAGACGCTCGACAAGCTGCGCCGGAACCGCGACGACCTGGACTTCGACCGCTACGAGCTGGAGCCGCTGGTCCGGCGGGAGGTCGAGGAGGGCTACCTGTACCCCCTCGTGCTGGACGCGCTGGAGGGGCCGCGGGGCGAGGGGGAGGTGTCTCCGCTCCTCCTGCGCACGCTGGAGCAGCGGCGCCTGGAATCGGGCGAGCGCGGCTCCCGGCTCATCGGCCTCCAGCTTTCCCAGGAGGACCTCTACGTCGCCTTCGAGGCGCTGGAGTCGCACGACCGGCTGACGCAGCAGCGCGGCTACGAGCTGCTGGACAACGTGCTCCCGCGCACCTACCGGGAGTGGTTCGACCCCCTCCTCGACCCCGACGACACCACCCGTCAGCGCGCCGTCGCCGCGAGGGAGCGCTTCGGCTACCCGGCCATGGACCGCGAGGACGCCCTCCGGGCCCTCGAGGAGAGCGATTTCTGGCTCGGGGTGCTCGCCCGCTGGGAGGAGGACAGGGACGTCTGTCCCGCCGACTGTTCCGAGGCCGAGTTCCGCGAGCGCATGCGATCGGACACCCTGATGGGCTCGCAGCCCGTCACCGCCGTCAAGCTGGAGGAGCTGAGCATCGTGGACATCGTCGAGCGAGCGGACGCCCTCAGGAGGGCGGAGATCTTCGAGAAGCTGAGGACGGAGGACCTGGCCGCGCTGGGGGCCCTCGCCACCGAGGAGACGCGCCGCGCGGGAGAGGTCCTCTTCCGCGAGGGCACCACCGGCACCGCGATGTACGTCGTGGTGGAGGGCCGCGTGGAGGCCCGGCGCGGCGGCGAGGCCTTCCTGGACGTGGGACCGGGCGACACGGTCGGCGACCTGGCGCTGCTGGACGGCCTGCCGACCCACTTCGAGGCGGTCGCCGTGGAGGACACCCGGCTGCTCCGGTTCGAGCGTGAGGAGTTCTACAGCCTGCTCGAGGAGCGCTTCCGGGTGGCCCGGAAGGTGATGACCTACCTGACCGGGCTGGTCAGGGTCTCCGAGCCGCGCAAGGAGGCGAGCTCACCGTGATCTGCGGAGGACGTGCCGAGGCGTCGAAGGTCGAGGCCCCCGTCAGTTCCGCCAGGGCAGGAGCATCCGCTTCAGGATCGGCCCGTTGTCCCGGAGGAACTCGCCGAACGTCTTCTCGGTGTTCGCCCGGGTGCTGATGTAGCACTGTGTGCAGGTGTTCTGCTTCGTGAACTGCCGGTACATCTCCTCCTGCGTGTCGAAGTAGGCCATCACCATGGCACAGGGGGTGAGCCGTCCGTCGGGATTGATCACCAGGAAGCGCTCGCCCGCCTTGCAGCCCTCGATGCCGCCCTCGGTGAGGAAGCTGTGGTACTTCCACATCACGCGGGGCGAGGTGTAGACGGGATAGCCTCGCTTCTGGAGGTCGATCACCTCCTCGATCTTCTCCGCCAGGTCGCTCAGGTCGTCCCCCTGCACGAGCCCGTCGCGGTCCTGCACCCGCAGGTGCGTGTAGACCGAGAAGTTGACCGGGAGGCCCCACTCGTCGGCCACCTTCACGATCTCCGGGATGTCCCGGTAGTTCCAGGCCGTGATGCAGACGTTGAGGAGGACGTCGTCCTTCTCCGAGCTCCGCGCGATCTCGGGGAGCACCTCCCCCATGCGCTCGAACAGCCCCGGGATGCGGCGGAACTCGCTGTGCCGCTCGTCGGGGAAGTCGAGCGAGACGGAGAGCTGGTGCATCCCCGCCTCCTTGAGCCTGAAGAACTTCTCGGGCGTGAGGGTGGAGCAGTTGCTCACGACGATCATCCAGGGGAGGTCGCCCTCGTTCGTCATCGCGTCGACGATCTCGTAGACGTCGCCCCGGATGAGCGGCTCTCCGCCCGACACGTGGGAGACCACCGGCCGCAGGTCGCGGCAGATCTCGCCGTACTCCGAGGCCGAGAGGCGGTCCTCCTTCACGCCTCCGCCCCAGTTGCAGTGCCAGCAGTTGGCCGTGCAGCTGTGGGTGACCTCGAAGGAGACCGAGAGGGGCTTCTTCTGCAGTCGATTCCTGACTCCGCGGCCCAACATCTTCAGGCCCATGGCACCGCTCACGTTCACGTCTCGGACCCCCGCTCGGATTCGTGTCTCGCTCGCTCGGATCGCTTCGTCCCGCTCCCCCGCTCGCGCCACCGCTCGAGGACGCGGGGTCCCGCCTTCACAACATAGAGGCCGACGACGACGAGGAAGAAACCGAACAGCAGCCAGTTCGGCACCTCCAGCGCCCGCCCCACCCACGCCAGGATCACGTATCGAGGGAAGCGCCCGACCACCACGGCGGCCAGGTACCTGCCCAGCGGATAGTGCGCCGAGAACGTGAGGAACTTGAAGGGCCAGAAGGGCACGGGCGTGAACCCCGCCGCGACCAGCGTCGCGAAGGGCCACCGCTCGAACCAGCCGGCCGCCCGGCGGTAGAGCGCGCCCTGCTTGTAGGCCTGTCGGCCCTCCAGGTTCAGGACGGGCGTGAAGACCGTGTGGTCCATGTAGCCCGCCGCCACGGTGCCGACCGTCGCCGACGCCGCCGCGATCCAGACGTCGGCGAACTTCCCGTAGTAGACGAGCACCGGCTCGTGCGGGAAGATCGAGATCGCCGTGTTGGCGGGGATCGCATAGAAGGCCAGGTAGAGGTAGCTGCGGGACTCGAAGTCCCGGAGCATGAGGGCAGCGGTGACGACGCCGATCGCCACCATGAGCGCGCCGAAGAGCCACACCCGCGGCCCCAGCTCCCCGTAGTCGCGGTCCTCCCATCGGCGATCGGACGTCACGCGCGGCAACCTATCACCACGTCCGCGGCTCCCGCGACCCGGGCGTCCCGCCTGGCACGCGGCCCGGATCCGGGTCACCTTGCCCCGCCGCGTCCCGGGCTCACGACCGACCACCATCCTAGGAGGAACGCCATGTCGAGCCGCACCTGTCCCTCGTGCGACGCCGAGGTGCCCCGCGGCGAGCAGACCTGCAACGAGTGCGGCGAGCCGCTCCCCTACGCCCCGGACGAGGCGTCGGTGGCCTGCCGGGTGTGCGGCGCCGAGATCACGGCCTACACGGAGCGCTGCCCCGAGTGCGGGGAGACGGGCTACCCGGCCCTCCGGCCCCGCAAGGGCGGCCACTTCGAGGGCGCCCCGGAGCCCGACGACGGGTCCGGGGACGAGCCGGAGCCCGGCGGCTGATCAGTGCTCCAGGCCGGCCACCTCGTAGCCGGCCTCCGGCCCTCGCCAGAGCAGGTGCACGACGGCGCGGCGGCCCGCGCCGCCCGGCCGCACCGCGGTGACCTCGATCCGGGCCACGGGGTCCGCGCGGCGGAGCGCGGCGTCCGCTCCGACCTGGCCTCCGCCGTTCCCTCCCGCCGATTCCCGACCGGGCGGGATCGGCACCGCGAGCGTCTGGCGCCGCGCGTCGACCGCCGGTGCGGCGCCCCGGGCCTCCCGGCCGAGCCCGGGGTGCCGGAAGCGCCACCGGTAGCGGGTCCCCGACGCCTCGGCGACCCCCTCCTCGAGAGCCAGGTCCCGGAAGCTCAGCTCCAGGCGCCACCCCCCCTCGCCGCCGGTCGACCGCAGCTCGGGCTCCTCCAGCGGCGTCACCTCGCGGAACCAGTGCTCGACGATCCGGTCGCGCCGGTCGCGGAGGGCGGCGACCAGCGTGTCCGAAGCGGCCGCGTCGGGCAGCCGCCCGGCCTCCACCGCCGCCCTCAGGTGGGCCGGGCGGAAGGCCGCCACCAGCTTCGCGGCCCAGTAGGCGTCCCGGGGGGTCATGTTCCAGAAGGCCGGGTTGGGCCAGTTGGCCTTCCACCCTCCGGGGTCGAAGCCCTCCACGCGCATCCAGCCCACGGCGGGATGGAGCGGCTCCGGTTCGCGCCCCTCCCAACCGACCCGGTAGAAGCCGAGCGTCACCAGACGGGCGAGGGAGGGCCAGAAGTCGAAGTTGTGCTCCGCCCCCTCCCGGGGCCGGTGGGCGCGGATCGTCCCGCTCCCCAGCGACGCCGCCATGTCGATCAGGTAGTGGCGCAGGTATCCCGGCTTCACGTAGGCGTCCAGGGTGTTCGCGAAGCGCATGTCCACGTGGTTGAGCCAAGCCGAGATCACGTGGAGCCCGCGCAGCTCCCGACGGTGCTCGTGCCGATAGTGGTCGTTGGGATCGCTGTCCCGCGTGCCGGAGAAGAGGAACGGGCCCTTGGGCGTCCCGGGCACGAAGCGGCTCGCCAGGGCCAGGTAGCGGCCGTCGGGGAGCGAGTCGGTCCGCGCGAGGATCTCACGCACGTGCGCCCGCTCCATCGGTCGGTCCACGCCCCCGACGGTCACCTCGGCCCCCTCCCCGATCACGAGGCGGTCGGGGTCGAAGACCACCTTGTATTCCTCGGGCACGTGGTAGCCGACCGCCCAGAGCAGGCGCGAGGTGATCACGTCTGCGCTGCTGGCCAGGTGCAGGTGCCCGCGGGGGTCGAACTTGAACAGGTACCGGTGGCCGGCCGCGTCCCGCACGGTGAACCCCGGGGAGATCCCCTCGGACTTCCCCGCCACGACGGTGAGGATCCCCGAGTCGGCCGGCGGCGTGTCCGCGGGCCCCCGCGCCACCTCCGCGGGGGTGAGCCCGCCGGGGCCGTCGATCCGGTGCTCGAACCAGGCCGAGTTCACGACGTCGTCGTAGCGGGTGACGTTCAGCGCCTCCTGCCTCGCCCCCGCCAGCCGCCGGAGGTCGAAGGGCCGGGTCGCCGCCTCGCCGACCGCGATCTCGAAGAGCCGGCCTGCCTCGCTCGAGGAGCGCGCGGGAGGCTCCTCGATCGGCAACGTGTCGGCGTACGGCACGGGCTCCGGGCGCAGCGGCACCGGCGCCCGGCCCGAGCAGGCCGCGAAGAGGAGGACGAGACCCGGAGCGACGAGCGCCGCGGCGCGCAGCGGCCGGTTCACGGGATCTCCGTCGAGAGCTCGAGGCCCAGCCGGGTCCCCTCCTCCCCGAAGGCGACGAGCGCCCTCCCCACGGGACCGTCGCGGTCCTCGAGGCGGAAGCCGAACCCCCAGGAGGGTCGGAAGTCGGAGCTGCCGAGCGACCCCAGCCGGGGAGCCACCGCGCCCTCCTCGAAGAAGACGAAGCCGTCCACCCGGAGCCGGTCCTGCAGCTCCCGCCACACCTCGTAGCGCCACTCGGCGGTCAGGGCCAGCAGGTCGCGGTCGCGGAAGCGATCGTCGGAATAGCCGCGGCCGCCGAGCTCGCCGCCCAGCGACGCGAGGTGGGTGAAGGGCACGCCCCGACCCGCGTCGTCCCGGTTGAGCTCGGCGCGCGCCCGCAGGGCGAGGAGCTGCCGGGGGTT
>CAZEUW010000020.1:0-19213 GCA_964515425.1 uncultured Gemmatimonadota bacterium
ACGGTCACCCTGATCGGCACCTCCACCAACCTGATCGTCTACGGGCTGGCCGAGGCGCGCGGCTACCGCGAGCTGTCCATGTTCTCGGTCACCCCGCTCGGGATCGCCTTCGTGCTGGTCGGGCTGGTCTATCTCTTCACCGTGGGGCGCCGCCTGCTCCCCGATCGGGAGGCCGAGACCGCCCGGGTGGCCCGCTACGACGTGCGCGACTTCGTGACCGAGCTGGCGGTGCCGGCGGGGAGCCGCGTGGTGGGCCGCACGCTCGAGGAGCTCCGTCTGCGCGAGCTGTACGGGGTGCAGGTGCTCGGGGTGCACCGGGAGGGGCACACCTCCTGGAGCCCACCGGTCGGACGGGGGCTGCGGGAAGGAGACGAGCTCTTCGTGAGGGGCGACCGCGAGCCGCTGCTCCGGCTGGTGCGCCACGAGGGCCTGCGCATGCCCGAATTCGGCACGGCGGGCCAGGCGGCGGCCTCCGGGGGCCGGATGGTGGAGGTGCTCGTCACGCCCGGCTCGTCGCTGATCGGCCACACGCTGCGGGAGGTGCGCTTCCGCCAGCGTTACGGCGCGACGGTGGTCGCGATCCAGCACCACCGGACGACCGTCGAGCAGCGGCTCGCGGATCGGACCGTCGAGCTGGGCGACATCCTGCTGCTGCACGGCCGTCCGGCCGACCTCGAGGGCATCGCCGACCTGCCCGGCTTCTCGCCCCTGACCGAGGTGAAGAGCGCCCGGGAGGACCGGCCGCACGCGCTCATGGCGGTCGGGATCCTGACCGGGGTGGTGGCGGCGGCCGGCACCGGCCTGGTGTCGATCGAGTCCGCGGCGCTGGTGGGGGTGGTGCTGATGCTCTTCACCGGCTGCGTCCGGACGGACGAGATCTACGACGAGCTCGACTGGATGGTCGTCTTCCTGCTGGCCGGGCTGGTGCCGCTCGGGATCGCCATGGAGGAGACGGGCGCGGCGGGGGAGATCGCGACCTGGGCCGCGGTGCCGCTGGCGGCCTGGGGCCCGCGGGCGGCGGTGGCGGGCCTCTACCTGGTCACCGGCGCCTTCACCGAGCTGATGTCCAACGCGGCCACGGCGGTGGTGCTCACCCCTGTGGCGCTGAGCCTGGCCGAGCAGCTCGGGATGAACCCCTACGCCCTGCTGGTGACGGTGATGTTCGCGGCTTCGGCCTCCTTCCTGAGCCCCGTCGGCTACCAGACGAACGCCCTGGTCTACGCGCCGGGCGGGTATCGATTCCGCGACTTCGCCCGTGTCGGAGCGCCGCTGCACTTGCTGCTGCTCGGCGTGGCGGTGACGTTGATCCCCGTGCTCTGGCCGAGCTGACCGTCTCTGGCCGAGCCGACCGTCGCCGGCCGAGCCGAAGGGAGCCCATGCGGACGATCGAGAAGCTGTTCGGGAAGTCGCCGTTCCGACCGCTGGTGGAGCACACCCGACGCGTGCACGCCACCGTGGAGCTGGTGCGCCCCTTCCTCGAGGCGTACCTGGCGGAGGAGTGGGAGCGGTGCGAGGAGCTCCACGGCGAGATCTCGAAGCTGGAGCACGAAGCCGACCTCCAGAAGAACGAGATCCGGGACCACCTGCCCAAGTCGATGTTCCTGCCGGTGGACCGGAGCGACGTGCTCGCCTACCTGAAGCAGCAGGACGCGATCGCCGACGACGCCGAGGACCTCACGGTGCTGCTCACGCTCCGGGAGATCGAGACGCCCGAGGAGCTCGGAGACATGATCCTCACCTTCGCCGATCAGGTGATCCGGACCAGCGAGCTGCTGCTGGAGGCGGGCCTGGAGCTGACCGACCTGTTCGAGGCGTCCTTCGAGGGGCCCGAGGTGGATCGTGTGCTGAAGATGGTGGCGGACGTGAACGACCAGGAGTGGGAGGCGGACAAGCGCGAGCGGGAGGTGACGAAGCGCCTGCTCGCCCACGACGACGGGATGGACCCGATCGACCTGCTGCTCTGGATGCGGGCGATCGACACCCTCGGCAGGGTGGCCAACCACGCGGAGAACACGGGCGATCTGCTCCGGATGATGCTCGCCCGCCGGTGAAGGGGTCGGCCGACGGACGGTGGTCGGGTGACGCGCCGGTGAGGGGCCGAGCGTGAGCCCGGAGACGATCGCCCTCGTCATCGGGGTGGCCGTCGCCGCCTACATGGCGTGGAACATCGGGGCCAACGACGTGGCCAACGCCATGGGCACGTCGGTGGGGTCGGGCGCCCTCACCCTGACGATGGCCGTGGTGCTGGCCGGCGTGTTCGAGTTCGGCGGCGCCGTGCTGGTGGGGAGCCACGTCACCGAGACCGTTCGGAAGGGCATCCTCGACATCACGCTCTTCCAGGCCGGATCGCCGGCCTTCGACGCCGATCCCGCCCTGATCCTGATGCTGGGCATGGTCTCGGCGCTGCTCGCGGCCGGCGTGTGGCTGCAGATCGCCACCGCCTTCGGCCTGCCCGTCTCCACCACCCACTCGATCATCGGTGCGCTGGTCGGGTTCGGCCTGGTGGCCGTGGGCAGCGCCGCCGTCAACTGGGAGACGGTGGGCCAGGTGGCCGCGAGCTGGGTGGTCTCCCCGGTGCTCGGGGGCGCGATCGCGGCCGCGATGTTCGTGCTGGTCCGACGCCTGGTCCTGCGGAGCGAGGACCCGGACGCGGCCACGCGGCGTGTCGTCCCCCACCTCGTGGCGCTGGTCGTCTTCCTGCTCGTGGTGAGCTTCGTCTACAAGGTGCTCCGCAACGTCTTCGAGGCGCCGCCCTGGTGGACGACGATCGCCGCGGCCGCCGTGGTCGCGGGCCTCGGCTACCTGGTGACGCGCCTCCTGATCGAACGGGCCGACCCGAACGGCCGCCAGCCCGTCGAGAGCCGCCGGCCCTCCCTGTGGCAGCGGATCCCGGGGGTCGGCACCGCGCCGGCGGCCTCGTTCGGCTACGTGGAGCGGGTGTTCGGCCGGCTCCAGGTGGTGACCGCCTGCTACGTGGCCTTCGCCCACGGGGCCAACGACGTGGCCAACGCGGCCGGTCCCGTGGCCGCGGTCGTCCAGATCCACGAGATGGGCTCGCTGGAGGCGCAGGTCCCGGTGCCCGGCTGGATCCTGGTGCTCACGGCGGCGGGAATCGTGCTGGGGCTGGCGACCTGGGGATACAAGGTCATCCGCACCGTGGGCAACGCGCTCACCGAGCTCACCCCGACCCGGGGCTTCGCCGCCGAGTTCGGGGCGGCCACGACCGTCCTGATCGCGTCGCTGCTGGGGATGCCGGTCTCGACGACCCACACCCTGGTCGGCGCGGTGGTCGGGGTCGGTCTGGCCCGAGGGATCGCGGCGCTCAACCTTCGGATGGTGTGGCGGGTGGTGCAGTCCTGGATCGTCACCCTCCCGGTGGCCGCCGCCTTCGCGGGCGCCTTCTACCTGGGACTCCGGGCCGCGCTGCTGTAGCGTGGCGGCGAGGGGCGGGGTCGGGCGAGGAAGGATCCGATGACGCCGTTCGACCTGCTCTTCGATCTGGAGAGGGACCACGGCCGTCTGGTGGCCGCCGCCGAGCGGGCCGTCGAGCGGGCGGAGGACGCCGCGGCGTACGGCGCCCTTGCCGAGGAGGTGTCCGATTGGAGCGTGGGCCGCCACCTGGAACACCTGCTGCTCTCCGACCGCGGCATCCTGGACTGGCTGGCGCCGATCGCCCGCGGCGAGGCGCCCGGTCCGTCGGTTTCGGGGCGCGGGAGCGCACCGGGGACGCCGGCCGGGGACGGTCCCGGAGGTGCGGGTGGTCCGACCCCCGTCGGATGGCTCGTGCTGGTGACGGGCTGGATCCCGCGCGGCCGGGGGAGCGCCCCGCGGATGACCGTGCCCGAGGGCCGGGAACGGACGGAGGTGGCGGCCGGGCTCCGGGCGGTGCTGGAGTCCGCCCGGCGGCTCGCCGACGACCTGGAGCGGCTCGACGAGGCGACCGGCCGGATGCCCCATCCCGCCCTCGGCGCCTTCACGCCGGGCCAGTGGCTGCGGTTCGCCCGGATCCACCACGAGCATCACGAAAAGATCTACGAGGACGTGCTCCGCCGGGCGCTCTGAGCTCGGGCGCCTGGGGCCTGGGTGGGGGGGACGGTACGGCGTGAGGGCTCTCAGCGCCCTCTTCAGATCGATCTGAAGAGGGCTCGGGAGGGGACCGGAAGGGAGGCGCGAGGATGACGGCCAGATTCGTCGTCGAACGGGCGTTCGGCCTGGAGGAGCGGGGCCTGTTCGCGCTCGCGGGCAAGATGACCGAGGGGATGGTGCGGGTCGGGATGACCGCCGATCTGGAGGGGGACGAGGCCGCGTTCAGCCGGCCGGTGCACGGCGTCGAGTTCCTGAACGAGCCCGGTTCGGACGCGACCGACCCGGCGGCTTCGGACAGCGGAGCCGCGTCACCCTGCCTCACCTTCCACTGCCGCGATCGCGACCGGATGCAGGAGTGGCTGGCCCTGGAGTGGGAGGGGCGGAGCCTGGTGCTGCGCTGGTAGCCGCCGTCCGTCGAGCGCCGAGCTATCCCGCGCCGGACTACCCCGCGCCCTCCCCGCTCGGAATCGGCATCCCTTCCCGCAGCAACGGCTCGAACTCCTCCGGCGGCAGGGGGCGCGCGAAGTAGTAGCCCTGTCCGGTCGGGCAGCCCGCCTCCCGCAGCCAGCGGAGCTGCTCCTCGGTCTCGATGCCCTCCGCGGTGACCTCCAGGTCGAAGGCGTCGGCGATGAGCAGCATGGCCTTCACGATGGCCTGGTCCTTCGGATCGTCGCCCAGCGGGGAGATGAAGGCCCGGTCGATCTTGACGCCGTCCACGCCCAGTCCCCGGACGTACTCCAGCGACGAATAGCCGGTGCCGAAGTCGTCGGCCACCACCGTCAGGCCCCGCTCCCGCAGCCGGTCGATGGCGCGGGCGTCCCGCAGCGCCGCGCTCTCGGTGATCTCGAGCTGGAGCGCGTGTGCCGGCAGGTCGACCTCGTCGAGGATGTCCTCGAACGTGTCGACGAGCGAGGGATCGCGGAAGTGCTGCGCCGCGACGTTCACGCTCATCTTGAACTCGGGGACGGCGGTCCTCCAGGCGCGCGCCTGGCGGGCCGCCGCCTCGAAGATCCACTCGCTCATCGGAATGACGAGGCCGGTCTCCTCGGCCAGCGGCAGGAACTCGCCGGGGGTGCGGACCTCGCCCGAGGGCTGGGGCCACCGGATCAGCGCCTCGGCGCCGACGACGCTCCGGTCCTCGAGTCGGATCAGCGGCTGGTAGTAGAGCGCCAGCTCGCGCCGCTCGATGGCCTTGCGGAGGTCGTCGGCCTGCGACAGCCGCTCCCGCTCGCCCGCGTCGCGCTCGGGATCGTAGACCCGGATGGGGCTCTCCCCGCGGCGCTTGGCGCGGTACATGGCCACGTCGGCCTGCTGGATCAGGGTCTCTCCGTCGGTCTGACCGGGGACGCTCACCGCGGCGCCGATCGTGGCCCCCACGTTGACCTCGGTGCGGTCCTCGAGCTTGAACGGGGCCTCCAGGGACCGGCGGAAGCGGTCGGCCGCCGCGGCGGCTCCCTGGGCGTCGACCTGGTCCTCGAGCAGCACGAGGAACTCGTCCCCGCCGTACCGGCACAGCGTGTCCATCTCGCGGAAGCACTCGTACAGCCTCCAGGCGACGGCGGAGAGCAGCTGGTCGCCGGCCGCGTGACCGTAGGTGTCGTTGACCGCCTTGAAGCCGTTCAGGTCCACGAAGAGCACCGCCACCCGGCTGTGGTGCCTCTGGGCCCGCTTCAGGGCGAGGTCGAGCTGCTCCCGGAACAGCACCCGGTTGGGGAGGCCGGTGAGGGCGTCGTAGAGCACCTCGCCGCGCAGCCGGTCCTCGGCCTCCTTCCGGGTCGTGAGGTCACGGGCCAGGATGAGCGCCTCCGTCCCCCCCGCCGACTCGACCGAGACGCCGCGGAACTCCGCGTGCCGCATCTCGCCGCCGCCGCGATGCAGCTCCGTCTCGATCTCCTTGGCGACACCGCTCTCCCGGAGCTGGCGGAGGAATTCGGACCAGCGGTTCTGGTAGACGGGGAGCTCGAGGTCCGAGGCCGTGCGGCCCAGCACGTCCTCGCGCGCGTAGCCCACGAGCTGGAGGAACTGGTCGTTGACCGCGCTGAATCGGCCCTCGCGCGGGTCGCAGAGCGCGAGCGCCGGCGCATCGGGCCGGAAGCCCTGCCGGAGCCAGCGCTCGAGCGCCCCGCTCCGTCGCACGGCCCCGCCGGCCGGAGACTCCGGCGCGAACAGGAAGAGGTTGGGGAGGGCCTCTCCGTCGACGTGGCCGAGCTGGGAAGCGATCACCAGCGCCGGGCGCACCTCGCCGTCCCCCGAGCGGATCCGGACCTTCCGGCCCTCCCCCTTCACCTCGAGGCTGAGCGCGGAGAGCGGGAGCTGGGAGCCGGAGAGGTCCTCCACGAGATCGTCGAGGTGCCGCTCGTCGAGCTGGTGTCCGCGGTAGCCGTAGGCCTCGCAGAACGGCTCGTTGGTCGCCTGGATCTTCGTGTCGCGTCCGACCGCCAGGGCGGGGCTCTTCAGCGACTTCAGGATGGCGTCCACGGGCGGGAAGGCGGTGCGGCCGGTGGAGGGCTCCAGGGCGGCGGTCGCCCCCAGGAGGACGGCCGCGACCGCGACCGCGAGGGCGCCGACCCCCGACCCCCAGCTCCCGAAGAGCGCCGTGTGGAGGGCGAGCGGCACCACGGCGAACCCGGCCGTGGCGAGCGCCACCCACACCACGCCCCGCGATCGTCTCGCGGAGGGCGACCGCCGCCAGGTGTGCTGCACGGCGAGGAGCGCCCCCAGGATCCCCATCCATGCGGCGAACACCACGGGCACGGCGTGCCAGTGCAGGCGCAGCCCCGACCCGACCGCGCCGGCGCCTCCCGGCGCCACCAGCTCCATCGTCCCGGTCGCCACCAGCACGCCCACGGCCGCGCAGATCCCCCACAGGGCGACGACCCCGCGCCGACGCTCGCGTCTGCCCGGCGGCGGCGGACCGAAGCCCAGCCCGTGCGTCACGAACTGGTAGACGGTCAGCGCGACCACCGCGCCGAGGAGGACGAAGAGCTCCGCGACCGTCGCCCGCGCCTCGGGGCCCATCTCCGACGCGGCCAGCGCGCCGAAGGCGATCATCCACAGGCCGGTGGCGAGGCTCGTCTGGAAGAAAGAGAGCCGCCGCAGGCGCGAGCTGCCCCGCACGAGCGCGTACACGCCCGCGACAGGGACGCCGACGCCGGAGACGAGGAAGAGGGTGGACGGCGCGAAGAGATCGATCACGCCCGTAGTCTAACCCCTCGACGGCTCCTTCAATACCTCCCCTCGCGCTGGCGACGCCTCGCGTTGCGTCGGCGACGCCTGCCGGCGCGCTGGACCCGCCGCTCGCCTCCGGGCATCTTCGGCCGGGACAGCACGGCGACGCGGACGGTGAACGGGGGGAGCGGCGGATGATCACGGGAGGTCTGGTCACGGTCTACGTGACCGACATGGAGCGGGCCCTGGAGTTCTACACCGGGACGCTGGGGCTGGAGCTGGACTATCGGGGCGGTCCGAGCTGGGCCGTCGTCCGGGCGCCGGACGGCTTCGGCGTGGGCCTCCACCGGACGATGGAGGGCGCGGAGGCGGGCCGCTCCGGCTCGACCACGCTCGGCTTCCGGGTCTCGGGCGAGCTCGCCGACGTGGTCGCGTCGTTGCGCGCCCGGGACGTGAGCTTCGTGACCGACATCACCGAGGAGACGGCCGTCCCGCTGGCCTATTTCGAGGACCCCGACGGCAACGTGATGTACGTCGTCGAGGAGCGGGGCGGGCACGGCTAGCGCGCGGCCGAGCACGTGTCGATCGGCGCGCTCCTCCGGGTCGTCCTCACCCGCTTCCTGCCGGTCTCGGCGGTCATGATCGCCGCGCCGGTGGTGTTCGCCCACGGGCTCGGCTCCCTGCGGACGATCGTCTGGTGGGCGCTCGGCCTGCAGGCTCTCGCGACGAGCGTGGGCTACGCCGCGGCCCTCCTCCCGCTCCGCGGACGGCTGGATCCCGAGCGGCTGTCCGCGGTCCGGTGGAACCTCGCCGCCGCGGCGGTCGGCATCCTGGCCTCCGGCGTGTTTCTGCTCTTCCCGGAGGAGGTCCGCCTCGACACCATCCTGCAGGTGAGCGTGAGCGGGGGCCTGATCGCCGCCGTGCCGATGCTCTTCGCCGCCTGGACGGGCTCGCGGCGGTGGGGCGACGACGGGGAGTAGACCCGCCGCGGAACCCTCCCGGGGCGACGCCCGTTTTCCGGACGTCGAGAGGCTCGCACATTGAGGTCCGACTCCCGCGGGACCGACCCACCGGAGGCGGCATTGGCCACGCTGCAGACCGAGAAGTGGCAGGATCCCCGCGTCACCGCGGACGGCGACCGCCGCGCCTCGGTGCACCTCGACGCGCTCGAGACCCTCTGGTTCAACACCGGCACGCTCTGCAACATCGAGTGCGCCCACTGCTACATCGAGTCGAGCCCCACGAACGACCGGCTCGTCTATCTCGGCGTCGAGGAGGTGGAGCGGTACCTGGACGAGGCGGCCCGCCTCGGCGCCCCCCTCGAGGAGGTCGGCTTCACCGGCGGCGAGCCGTTCATGAACCCCGAGCTGGTGCCCATGCTGCGGGCCGCGCTGGCGCGCGGCCACGAGGCCCTGGTCCTCACCAACGCCATGCGGCCGATGCAGCGGCGTCCGGTGCGGGAGTCGCTGCTCTCCCTCCGGGACGACCTCGAGGCCGAGGGCCGGGACGCGGCCGACCGGCTCCGGCTCCGCGTCAGCCTGGACCACCACACCGAGGCGCTCCACGACGAGGAGCGGGGCGAGGGCTCGTGGCGGGAGGCTCTCGAGGGTCTCGCGTGGCTGCGGGACCACGGGTTCCGGATCGAGGTCGCGGGCCGGACGCGCTGGGAGGAGGACGAGGCCGAGGCGCGGGCCGGCTACGCCCGGCTCTTCGAGGCGCTCGAGCTGCCGGTCGACGCGAGCGACCCCGTCGAGCTCGTCCTCTTCCCCGAGATGGACGAGGAGGCGGACGTCCCGGAGATCACGACCGGCTGCTGGGAGATCCTCGGGCGGCGCCCCTCGGAGGTCATGTGCGCGTCGAGCCGGATGGTGGTGAAGCGGAAGGGAGCCGAGCGGCCGACCGTGCTGGCGTGCACGCTCATCCCCTACGACGAGGCGTTCGAGCTCGGCGAGACGCTGGCCGAGGCGGACCGGGAGGTCCCGCTGAACCACCCGCACTGCTCGAAGTTCTGCGTGCTCGGCGGAGCGAGCTGCAGCGGCTGAAGTGCGGGGCGGTTCGCACGACCCGTCTCGGCCGATTCCCGCCGCGGCAGAACGACCTCGTCCCCCGGACGCCCGGCTCCACGGCCGTCTCGCGGGGGAGACGCCCGACGCGCCGTCGCATTACCTTACGGCTGGGCGGCCGCCGGGCCGCCCGGTGCGCGTAGCCACCCCGGTCCGGGTCGGAGCATGAATCAGCGCCTGAAGGAGCTGGTCCGCGAGATCCACCGCCGCTCGCTGTGGCAGGTGCTGGGCGTCTACCTGGTGGGCTCGTGGGTCGCCCTCCAGGTCGTCCAGACCCTGACGACGAGCCTCGGCCTGCCCGACTGGCTGCCCGCGTTGGCGGTGGCGCTCCTCGTCGTCGGCCTCCCCGTGGTGCTGGCGACCGCCATCGTGCAGGAGAGGCCCGACGCCCCGCCGGCGGCAGCGGCCGCCCCCGCCTCGGAGCCCTCGTCCGGCCCGCTCACCGCTTCGACCGCCGGCCGCCGCTGGCTCACCTGGCGGAACGCGCTCGCGGGCGGCGTGCTCGCCTTCGCCCTCTGGGGGCTGGTGGCCGCCGGCTCGCTCGTGCTCGAAGCCGGGGGCGACGATGGCGCGGCCGCCCCGTCGGTCCGATCGATCGCCGTCCTGCCGCTCGACAACTTCACCGGCGACGCCGCCCAGCAGTATCTGGCGGACGGCCTGCACGAGGCGCTGATCCACGAGCTGGCCAAGATCGAGGCCCTGCTCGTGAAGTCCCGCACCTCGGTGGCCCGCTACCGGGCGTCGGGGGCCTCGGTGCCCGAGATCGCGGCGCAGCTCGGCGGCGTCGACCGGGTGGTGGAGGGGTCGGTGTTCCAGCTCCCCGGCACCGACAGCCTCCGGATCACGGTGCAGCTCATCGATCCGGAGGACGACGGGCACCTCTGGAGCCGAGACTTCTGGGGGGCGCTCGGCGAGGTCCGGGCGCTCCAGGGGCGGGTGGCCGGGAGCATCGCCGAGGAGATCCGCGTCACCGTCACCCCCGAGGAGGCCGCCCGCATCGAGAGCGGCCCGGCGGTGGCCCCGGAGGCGGTGGAGCTCTACATGAGGGCGCGTGGCGCCTGGCGGTCCGGGTCCCCGGAGGAGCTGGCCCGGAGCGTCGAGCTCTACGAGCGCGCCCTCGAGATCGAGCCCCTGTACGCCCTCGCGTGGGCGGGTCTCGCCGATGCCCACCTGGTGCTCGCTCACATCAGGCTCCCGGCCCACGACGCCTTCCCGAAGGCGCGGGAAGCCGCCGCCCGGGCCCTGGAGCTCGACGACGGCCTGGCCCAGGCGCACACCGCGCTCGCCGACGCGCGCTTCCACTACGAGTGGGAGTGGAGGGCGGCCGAGCGGGGCTTCCGCCGGGCCACCGAGCTGGCCCCCGGCTACGACACCGCGCGGTGGTGGTATTCGGGCCTCCTCGCCGCTCTCGGGCGGATGGACGAGGCGGTGGACCAGATCACCCGCGCCCGGGAGCTCGACCCGCTCTCGCCGCAGGCGCACGGCTTCGCGGTCCGGATCCTCTACTACGCGCGCCGCTACGGGGAGGCGATCGAGACGGTGCGGCAGATCCGGGAGCTGGGCGTCGACGACTTCATGACCACACCGTGGCTCGCCCTCTCCCATCACGAGCTCGGCGACACCGACCGTGCCCTGGCGACCCTCGAGGCGGTGCCGCCCGAGGGGCGGAACCCGTACGTGATCTCCGCCCTCGTCCGCGTGCTCTCCGCCGCCGGCCGGACCGAGGAGGCCCGGCGCCACCTCGAGACGCTCGAGGCGGCCTACGGCGCGGGCCGTCTGCACCTGCCGCATCTGGTGGCCCTCGGTCACGCCTCCCTGGGCGACCACGACCGGACGCTCGACTGGCTCGAGACGGCCGCCGAGGACCGGGACGGTGCGCTCCCGTGGGTGGCGGTGGAGCCCGCGTTCGACGCGCTGGAGGCCGAGCCCCGCTTCGGCGCGCTGCTGGAGCGCATGGGGCTCACGGCCGGCGCGCCCGCGCGGTCCTGACCCACGGGAGGGGTCCCGATCCGCGGCCGCACGACACGAACCCCGACGACGAACCCCGAACCCTCATCCCGGAGGATCCCGTGCCCGCCTACTGCCTCGTCGACGTCCGCCAGGTCCACGACCCGGAGAAGATGGAGGAGTACAAGGCCCGCGCGCCCGAGACGGTCGAGGCCCACGGCGGCCGCTACCTGGCCGTGGGCGGCGCGACCGAGGTGATGGAGGGGGAGTGGGCGCCCTCCCTCCCCGTTCTGATCGAGTTCCCCACGCTCGAGGCGATGCGGCTGTGGTACGACTCGGAGGCCTACCGTCCGCTCAAGCGGCTCCGCCGGGAGGCGGCCGAGTGCGACATGGTGTTCGTGGACGGGCTGGACGGCGCGGGGTAGGGGCCGCCCGATGCCCGAGCGGCGGATCCTGATCGTCGACGACGAGGAGCGCGTCCGCTCCTCGCTCTCCCGCGCCCTCTCCGACGGCCGGACGGAGGTGAGGACGGCGGAGACGGGGGAGCGCGCCCTCGCGGCCGTCGACGCCGATCCGCCGGACCTGGTGCTCTCCGACGTCCGGATGCCCGGACTCGACGGCCTGGAGCTGCTGCGGCTGCTGGGCGAGCGGGCGCCGGAGATCGACGTGGTCCTGATGACCGCCTACGACGACCTCTCCACCGCCGCGGGCGCGATGCGCGAGGGGGCGGCCGACTTCCTCGTGAAGCCGCTCGACCTCCACCAGCTCCGGGCCGTGACCGACCGCGTGTTCCGGGACCGGCGAGCGCGCTCCGCCTCGGAGGCGAGCCCCGCCTCCACGGACGAGGACCCGGCGGACGGAGAGCCGTCGCCCGCGGAGTCGTCCGACGGGGAGCCGGGCGTCCGGGACGACCGGCTGGTGGGCCATCACCCGTCGATGGTCGAGCTCTTCAAGCGGATCGGCCAGCTCGCGAAGACCCGCGCCACCGTCCTCGTCCGTGGCGAGAGCGGGACGGGCAAGGAGCTGATCGCCCGGGCGATCCACGACCACTCGCCCTCCGCCCCGGAGCCGTTCGTGGCGGTGAACTGCACCGCGCTTCCGAGCACCCTGCTCGAGTCGGAGCTGTTCGGCCACGTCGAGGGGGCGTTCACCGGCGCCTCCTCCGACCGGCGGGGCCGCTTCGCCGTCGCCGGCCGGGGCACGGTCCTGCTGGACGAGATCGGCGACACCACGCCGGAGTTCCAGGCCAAGCTGCTCCGGGTCCTCGAGGAGGGGACGTTCTACCCGGTGGGCGCCGAGCGGCCCGAACGCACCGAGGCCCGGGTGCTGGCGGCGACCCACCGGGACCTCGAGGCCCTGGTGGAGGAGGGCGAGTTCCGTGAGGACCTCTACTACCGCCTGCGCGTGGTCGAGATCGAGGTGCCGCCCCTCCGGGAGCGGATGGAGGACGTGCCCGCGCTGGCCGACCACCTCGCGCGGAAGGCGAGCCGGGCGGCCGGACGCGAGCCGCCCCGGCTCTCCGACGAGGCGCTGGAAGCGCTCCTGGCCCACGACTGGCCGGGCAACGTGCGGGAGCTGGAGAACTGCCTCACGCGGGCGGTCGTCCTGGCCACCGGAGACGTGGTTCGGCCGGAGCACCTGGGGCTCTCGGGCGGTCCGGAATCGACCGTCCCCCGCCTGCGGAGCCTGGAGGAGGTCGAGCGCGAGCACGTCGCTCGGACGCTCGAGGCCACCGGCGGCAACCGGACCCGGGCGGCCGAGATCCTGGCGATCTCCCGGCCGCGCCTCCGCCGGATGATCGACAAGTACGGGCTCGACTGACCGTGCCGTCGCTCTCCTTCCGCGCCCGGGTGCTCGCCGTCGTGGTCGCCGTCGGCGTGGTGCCCCTCCTCCTGATCGGTCTCTGGCTCACCGGCCAGACCGCCCGGTCGGGCGAGGCGCTGCTCGGGGAGCGGCTCGACGCGGCGCTCGCGGAGGGCGCGGACGCCGTCGAGCGGCGCTGGATCCCCTATCGCTCGGCCCTGCTCGACCTCGTGGAGCCGGAGGAAGTCCGGCGCGCGCTCGTCGGCGCGGCCGCGCTCGGAGCCGGAGCCGATCCGCCCGAGGCGCTCGCCTCCGCGGTGGCCGCCCTCGACGCGGCGATCGCCTCGGTCACGGTCCGCGACAGCGCCGGCCGCCCGGTGTGGTCCTTCGACCGGGCGGGCCCGGCCGCCGACGGCCTGTTCGGTCGGCCGCTCACGGTCCGGCTCCCCTTCCACGCCTACGACGGCCGGCGCCTGGGCACCGTCGAGGCCGACGTCCGGTTCTCGGCGCTCCGCGGGTCCGCTTCGGAGGCGGTCGTCGCGGGCGGGGTGCTCACGGCCCTCGACCCCCGGACGGGCGCGGTGCTCCTCCCCGTCCCCTTCGACGCGACGCTGGTGGGCCGGGACCGGTTCCGCTGGAACGACCGCGAATGGATCGGGCGCAGCCGGGAGGTGGTGGAGCCGCGGGCGACGCTGGTGGCCGCCGCGCCGGTGGGGCCGTTCATGGGGCCCTTCGAGGCGGCCGCGCGCCGCGGCCTCTGGATCCTGGCGGCGGTGGCCGGCCTCGGCCTGGTGGCGACCTGGGTGCTCACCGGCCGGCTCACCGTCCACCTGGAGCGGCTGGCGGAGAGCGCGCGAGCCGTGGCGGCGGGTGACCTGGACCGGCCGGTGGAGGTGGGCGGCGACGACGAGGTCGGCCAGGTGGCCAGGGCCTTCGCGACGATGGTCGAGAGCCTCCGGCGCACCCTCCGCCAGCTCGCCGAGCGCGAGTCGCTGGCGGCGGTCAACGCGTTCGCCGCCTCCCTGGCCCACGAGATCCGGAACCCCCTGACCTCGATCCAGCTCGACCTCCAGCAGGTGGAGGAGGAGCTGCCGACCGACTCGCCGCTCCGGAGCCTCCAGGCCGAAGCGATCGAGGAGCTCCGACGGCTGGACCGGACGGTGGCGGGGGCGCTGGAGACGGCGCGCAGCGGCCGCGTCAAGCTGAGGGCCATGGACCTGCGGGAGCCCCTCCGGGCGGCGGCGCGGCGGGCGCTCCCGGCCCTCGAGGAGCACGGGGCGCGTCTCTCGCCCGCCGGGGAGGGCGAGCCGGTCCCGGTGGCCGGCGATCCCGACGCGCTCGAGCAGGTCTTCCTGAACCTGCTGCTGAACGCCGCCGACGCCGTCGAGCCGGGAGGCGAGGTCTCGGTGGCCGTGTCGGTCGAGGAGGCCGAGGCGACGGTCGTGGTCCGGGACGACGGCCGGGGGATACCGGAGGAGGAGCGGGAGCGGATCTTCGAGCCGTTCTTCACCACCCGGCCGGGCGGGACGGGGCTGGGGCTGGCGGTGGCCCGGCGGATCGTCGCCGCCCATCGGGGGACGATCGGCGTCCGGAGCGCGCCGGGGGAGGGCACCACCGTCGAGGTCCGGCTGCCGCGGGAGGGGGGCGCTTCCGCCCCGGAGGCCGACCTCGGAGCGACGGGCGTCGAGGAGGACGGGAGTTCCGGTGCCGGGGGCTGAGCGCTGGCGCCGGTGGAACGGATCGTTCCACCACCCGACGCCCGGGTGGAACGGATCGTTCCGCCGCTGGCCGTGCGCGGTGGCGTCGAAAGACCCGTAACACACTGTCACACATCCGGTTGAGGGAAGCGACGGTCCCCGGCACGCTCCGTGTACCCGAAAAGGGCGAGCGAACGACCGTTGCCCCTCGCCCGGAGGCCACCATGAGCCGCGCTCCCGTCGTCGTCCTCGCCCTCGCCCTCCTCGTCGCGGGCTGCGACGTGTCCGAAGCGGCCCGGCAGCCGGTCGCTCGCGCCGGCCTGGCCGCCACCGCGCTCGAGACTTCCGAGACGGCCGAGGCACGGCGCGTCTGGGCCGACGCGCGGGACTACGCCAGCCCCTCGCCCGACGGCCGCTACGTGACCTACGTGGACTGGAGCACCGGCGACGTGGCCATGCACGACCTGAGGACCGGCGAGGACACCCGTCTCACCGACAAGGGGCCGTGGACCGAGGACGGGAGCTGGGCCGAGGAGCCGCTCTTCTCGCCCGACGGCCGGCGGGTCGCCTACTCCTACGGCAACACCGACCGGGGGGACCGGCCGTGGCGCTACGAGCTCCGCGTGGTCGAGGTGGGGGACACCGAGCCGCGCGTGATCCTCGCCATCTCGCCCGAGGACGAGTGGATCGTCCCGCTGGACTGGTCGGCGGCCCACGGGATCGCCGCCGTGATCGTTCGCGGCGACGGGACCACCGAGCTCGCCCTGGTCGACCCGGCGAGCGGGGACAGCACGCTGCTGGAGACGGTCGGCGCGGACGGGGCCCAACCGCACGAGGCCTGGTTCTCGCCGGACGGGGCCCGACTCGCCTACCGGAAGGACCAGCACGCGTTCGTGCGGAAGCTGGATGGACGGGACGGTGGCGCCGTCCGCTTCGACACCCCGATCGGAAAGCTCCTGGGCTGGACGCCCGGAGGGGGCGGCCTGCTCGTCCACACGAGCCATCGGGGCCAGACGGGGCTCTGGGCGATCCCGGTGGACGGCGACCGAGCGTCGACCGGCGAGCCCGTGCTGGTGCGGGCGGGGCTGCCCCAGCTGGAGCCGAGCGGACGGGCGGGCGACCGCTACTTCTACGGGGTGATCGTGGACGCGCCCAAGATCCACCTGGCCACCGTGGACCCGGCCACCGGCGAGATGCTGTCCGGCCCGGTCGCGCTCACCTCGCCGCTGGAGGGCCGCGCGGGTCTGCCCGCCTGGTCGCCCGACGGGAGGAGCCTCGCCTACGCCCTCGAGGACGTGCTCGAGGGCGGCGTCCGGTTCATGGTCCGGGCGGCCGACGGCGACGCGGTGCGCGAGATCGCCCGCGGGGACCATCGCCTCGGGGCGATCCACAACCTCGGGTGGGTCGAGGGCGGGCAGTCGCTGGTCTTCACCGCCCTCGAGGACGGCCGGTCCACGATGGGGCTGTACCGCATCGATCCGGCCTCGGGCGAACTCACGCGCGAGCCGATGCAGCCGGTGACCCGCGGGGCGGACATGATGCCCGACGGCGAGCGGCTGCTCTACCTGGTCACCAAGGATCCGACCGGACGCAGAGGCCACGGCGAGGCGGTCGTCCGCGACCTCGCCACCGGATCCGAGCAGACGGTGGCGCGCTTCCCCGAGGGGCTGAGGGTGCACAACGTCGCGGTCGCGCCGGACGGCCGGCGGGCGGCCCTCGTGCATCGAAACCCCGAGACCGACGTCTCCACCCTCGCCCTCCTCGACCTCGAGAGCGGGGAGCTGCGCGAGCTCTACTCCGTCGAGCTCCCCCTCCACCTCGAGATCCGCCAAAACGACCTCGCCTGGAGCCCCGACGGCGAGCACGTGCTGGCGATGGCGGGGCCGTGGGGAGGTCAGGAGGACCACGTGATCCTGTCCGTCCCCGTCGACGGCGGCGACCCCGTGCGCCTGATGGAGGCCATGGACGGCCAACGCAACCTGGCCCTGCACCCCGACGGTCGTCGGCTGGCCTTCTCCGGCGGGAACGTCCGCTCGGAGCTGTGGGTGCTGGAGGGGGTGGCCGAGGCGCTGGCGGCGGGTGGTGGGGAGTGAGGCCTCGATCGAGCATAGGGGAGGGGGTCTTCACCAGCGTACGGAGTTCCGCGACGGATACGATTCCGACGGGAGGTTCCGATGAGCGACGAGACGCGAATCGTGAAGCTGTCCAGCGCGGGGGACGGTGAGCCGGATCCGGAAACGGGCCTGCCCTTCCTGCGAGCTTGAGGCACTCGATCTGCACGAGCCGGAGGCCGCCGAGCGAAAGCGGGCGCTGGGTGTACGCTCCGCCCCCGCTGTGGCGGTCGACGGCGAGCTGGCGCGATGCTGCGAGGAGGCGGGTCCCGGCATGGCTGACCTGGAGGAGATGGACCTCGGGCGGCCTCTGTAATGCCGGCGGGCGGGTCGTATTCTCTGAGTAAGCCTACGCCTCGTTGCAATTATGCGACACTAGGTAGCCGGTCGATGTGACTGACGGTATGATAAGTACCTGTGCTTCCGGGGATTACAGGGTGCGGGCGCGAGCCCCATCGATTTTGCATCGGAGGGGTGCCGCGTTTGGACCCTTTCATACAGCAGGGAGGCAGGTATGCGCAGGATGCTCATATCCGTCGGAGCCGCGGTGTGCACGATCGCGCTGATGGCCGCGTGCGACGGCCTCACCGAGCCCGGACATATGGGTGAGATCGAGCTGACGGCCGACTCCGAGGTCGAGAACGGACACGCCACAGGTGGGGTCTCGGTCGTTTGGGACGCGCCGAATCGCTCGCGGGGGGACATCGACCTCGACGCGCATGAGGGTGCCGCCGAGTCGGAGGAACGGGGAACATTCGAGTGGGAGGCGTACGACGCGAACGGAGCCCTAGCTCGCGAGATGACGATCACGGTACAGGAGATCGACGTTACGGGAACGACGGCGAAGTTCGTGGCGGTAGTAACGTTCGACTCTTGGGATAGACTTCTGGGACAGTGGTACGCCTTCTACGCCGAGGACGGCGGGAGCCCGGGAGTAGGTAACGACGAGATCCAGTGGACCAACAGCTCCACTCGCTCCGGGCTCCCGGCTGGCGGAACGCTCGACTACGGAAAATCCGATCTTCCCGATCGCTTCACCATCGTCAGTGGCAATCTCTCGATAAGAAACTGAGCTCGCGCCGGTATGGCTTAAGAGCAGACGAGGGACGAAGGTGGGGTGCCGCGCGAGCGGTGTCCCACTCTTCGTCGTTCGTGCGCTCGTGATGGCCGATCTGCTGTCCCTTAGGCGGTCCGGACCACTTCCTCCAGCTTGCGCTCAGTGGCCTCGAGCAGCGCCACCCGTTTGCGGGCCCACTCCTCGGCCAACGGCGGGTTCCTGAACCAGACGAGTCGCTCGCCTGGAAACTCCGGCGAGGTGATCTCTGCCAGGTCCCGCTCGTCGAGGAGTGAGAGCTGGAGCGGGCTGTCGTTTTGTGGCCGCCGGATCATGCGCCTCTTGAGTGTGGTGAAGGTGAGCCGGCGGATGCTCCGCTCCCCACTGGCGGGGCGCCTACCCCGTCGTCAGCATCCCCGCCGCGATTCCCGTCACCGTCTCGCGGAAGAGCCGCGTCTCGGCCTCGCTCCACTCCTCACGGCCGAGCAGCTCGATCTGGAGCAGGTTCAGCGGGTGGATCATGGGGGCTCGGTAGCGGATCGACTCCGCCAGCCAGGGCCGGTCGGGGAGCAGGTCGCCGCCACCGACGGCCTCCCGGGCCAGCTCCAGGGCGGCCGCGTAGTCAGCTTCCAGCTCCTCCGCGAGGGCCGCGACCTCGTCGTCCGGCGTCAGGGCGCGTCGGTACCGTCGCCACAGGGCCGGTGCCGTCTTCGCCATGGTGAAGGAGAGCAGCCGCGCGTAGGAGCGTAGGAGCGGATCCTCCTCCCGGGCCTCCCGGAGCCGCTCGCTCCCGGGCCCCTCGTCGTCGTCGCCCTCGCCGACCCGGGTCGACGCGCTCCCGCCGCCGCGGTCGCCCCCCACGCTCCGCCAGGCCTCGCCGACGCCGAGCCAGGCGTGCAGCAGCAGCCGCGTCTGCGTCCAGCAGAGCACCCAGGGGATCGCCCGCAGCTCCTCCAGCCCGCCCTCGCCGCGCCGCGCCGGCCGGGAGCCGATGGTGAGCGACCGGAGCCGGGCGTAGGGGGTGGCCCGCTCCAGCAGCGCCAGGAAGGCCGCCGAGCCCACCCGCTCCTCGAACGCGATCCGCGAGGCGTTCGCCAGCGAGCGGGTGAAGTCGGTCACCCCGCGGTAGGGCGGGGGATCGCGCTGGACCTCGGCGACCTTCTCCACCAGGCTCCGGAGGATCTCGGGGGTGGCCAGCGTGCGCTCGATCATCTCCCCCTGGACGGTGTGCTTGTAGGGCGTGCGCGCCGCCGGCGGCCAGGTGGCGGCGAGGTCCTCGATGCG
>CAZEUW010000021.1:0-19175 GCA_964515425.1 uncultured Gemmatimonadota bacterium
GACCCGGTCGAAGCCGAGCGACGCCATCTCGCGCTCGACGCGGCGCGCGATTTCGCCCTCTTCGCCGGGCAGGCTCGGGATGCGCAGCACGTCCCGCAGGAAGTCGAGCGCCGGAGTCACGTCTTCGCGGACGCACCGTCACGACACACGTCGGAACGCGGTGTCGCTGGGATGGGGAATCGGGCTGCGCTGGGAGGCGTCGGCGGGAGCACCGGGCTCCCGCCGACGGTACGGCGTGCTACCAGGTGCCTCCGCCGCTCTGGAAGCCGCCGCTGCTGCCACCGCCGGAAGCCGAGGAGCCGCTGTCGCTCTTGTCCGTCCGGACGACGTTCTCGGCCTTCGGCCCCTTCGGGCCCTCGACCAGGTCGAACTCCACCTTCTCGCCCTCGTCCAGGTCCTTGAAGCCGGTGCCCTGGATGTCGCTGTGGTGGACGAAGACGTCGTCTCCGTCGTCACGCTCGATGAAGCCGTAGCCCTTCTCGGTCGAGAACCACTTCACTGTGCCCTGCATACCTCTACAGTCCTTCCAAGATGATCGAGTTGATCCGAACTCTTCGCCATTATAAGGGATGACCGGCGCTGGCGCAGGGTAGAGCCGCCAGAGGTCCGGTCCGTTCCGGACGGGGGGGGCGCCGTGACGAGACGACTACTTGACGAGCAGGACCGGCGTCTGGGCCAGGATCGCGACCTTGTGGCTCAGGGAGGCCCAGTTCCGCGCTGGCTCCTCGAGGTCCGCGCGATGGGAGCTCAGAAGTATCAGGTCGAAGTCCTCCTCCTGCGCGAAGGCCACGATTTCCGACGCCCGATCGCCGTAGCGGACGTGCTGGACGTGCCTCACGCCCCGTTCGACGAACGGTCCGGTGAGCTCGCCCATCGCCTCGGCCGCCCGCTCCTCGAGCTGGAGGTAGAAGTCTTCCACCTCCTCGAACGGGAGGTCGAGCATCTCGATCACGTGAAGCAGCGTCACGCTCCCGCCCGAGGCCGATCCCAGCTCGGCCGCCACGTCCACGGCGTGGCGGTTCTTCTGTGTCAGGTCGACCGGCACGAGTATCTTCTCGAACAGCGGCATGGCTATCATTGTATAGCTCGCCGGGCGGAGGCGCGATCGGTGTCGGGGTGGACGCATGACCATCGAGGAGCCGCTCTTCCTGGGCGCCGCCGTCGCGGCCTCGGCCGCCGCGGCCTTCTGGCTCGACGGACGCTACCGCTGGGCCTCCACGCTGGGCGCCTCGCTGCTCGCCATCGTCTTCGGCGCCCTGCTCTCCAACCTCGGCCTCGTGCCGGCCGCCTCCCCCGTCTACGACGTCGTCACCGGACCGATCACCAGCCTGGCGATCGCCTGGCTGCTGCTGGCCGTGCACGTCTCCGACCTCCGTCGGGCGGGCCCCCGCATGCTGGCGGCCTTCGGCCTCGCCCTGGCCGGCACCGCGCTCGGGGCGCTGGCGGGCGGCCTGCTGCTGCGCGGCGCCGTGGGCGAGGCGACGTGGCGGCTCTCCGGCACCCTCATGGGCACCTACTCGGGCGGGTCGCTGAACTTCGTCGGCGTGGGCCGGGCGCTGGAGCTGCCGAACGAGCTGTTCGCGGGGGCGGCCGCGGCCGACAACCTCACCACCGCCGTCTGGCTGGCCGCCTGCCTGGCCGCCCCGGCGCTCCTCGGCCGCTGGTATCCCGATCCGCCGGCGTCCGAGCGCGCGGAAGAAGGGGAGGAGGCGGCCGACGAGGACGGCGAGGAGCACGCCCACCCCTTCTTCGAGGACGCCCCGGTCTCGGTGCTTCGGCTCTCGATCCTGGTCGCCGTCGGGCTGGGGCTGCTGGTGGCGGCGCGGCTCACCGCGAGGCTGGTCCCCGCCGTGCCCGAGGTGCTGTGGCTCACGACCTACGCGCTGGCCGCCGGTCACCTCGGCCCCCTCTCTCGCCCCGAGGGCGCGATGCAGCTCGGCAACTACGCGCTCCACCTCTTCTTCGTGGTCATCGGCATCTTCAGCCGCGTGGCGGAGATCCTGGAGGTGGGGCTGGCCGTGCTGGGCTTCACCCTCCTCGTCGTCGCCGTCCACGGACTCGTCGTGTTCGGCGTCGGCCGCCTGACCCGCATCGACCTGGGCACGCTGACGGTGGCCTCGCAGGCGGCCGTCGGCGGGCCCTCGACCGCCCTGGCCGTGGCCGTCTCCCGGGACTGGCCCGTGCTCGTGCTCCCGGGCATCGCCGTGGGGTTGCTCGGATACGCCGCGGGCAATTACCTGGGCGTCGCGGTCGGACACCTGCTCCGGCTCGTCGCCGGCTGACCCGTTTCCTCCCGCGAACGAGGTGAAACGTGGAGTGGCTGACCAACCCGGAGGCGTGGGTCGCCCTGGCCTCGCTGACGGTCCTGGAGATCGTGCTCGGGGTCGACAACATCGTCATGATCACGATCCTGGCAGACAAGCTGCCGGAGGAGCAGCGGCCGCTGGCGCGGAAGCTCGGCCTCGGCCTCGCCATGGCCACAAGGATCGGCCTGCTCTTCGCGCTCGCCTGGCTGATCGGCCTCACCGCGCCGCTCTTCGAGGTGGCCGGCGAGGAGCTGTCGGGCCGCGACCTGATCCTGCTCGCGGGCGGCCTCTTCCTCCTCGTGAAGGCGACGCGCGAGATCCACTCGGACGTGGAGGGCGGCCACGGGCCCGCGGCGGACGCCCCGCCCGGGTTCGGCCGATCGCTGTGGGGGGTGCTCCTGCAGATCGCGCTGCTCGACGTGGTCTTTTCCCTCGATTCGGTGATCACGGCGGTCGGCATGGCCGAGGACGTGGCGGTGATGGCGATCGCGATCGTGATCGCGGTGATCGTGATGATCGTGCTCATCGAGCCCATCGGACGCTTCATCAAGGAGCACCCGACGGTCAAGATCCTCGCCCTCAGCTTCCTGCTGCTGGTCGGCGTGAGCCTGGTCGCGGAGGCGTTCGCTCAGGAGATGCCGAAGGGCTACATCTACTTCGCCTTCGGCTTCTCGGCCTTCGTGGAGGTGCTCAACCTCCGCGCCCGCTCGCAGCGGGAGGAGGCCGTGGCCGGCGAGTCGGGCGCGTGATGGGGGGGGCAGCCGTGACGGGGGCCGGGGAGGTCGGGGCGGGACCGAGCCGGGAGGCCGTCGAGGCCGCCCGCCGCCGGATCCGCGGACGGGTGCACCGGACGCCGCTCCTGAGCGCGACGCTCCTGGGCCGGCGCGCCGGCGGGATCCGGCTCCACCTGAAGGCCGAGAACCTCCAGAAGACCGGCTCGTTCAAGGTGCGGGGGGTCCTGAACAGGCTGCTCACCATGACCGACGCGGAGCGGGAGCACGGGGCGGTGACCGTCTCCGCCGGCAACCACGCCCAGGCGCTCGCCTGGGGCGCCGGCACGGTCGGCGTGGACGCGACGGTCGTCATGCCCGAGTCGGCCCCGCACGCCAAGGTCGAGGCCTGCCGGGGCTACGGGGCCCGGGTGGTGCTGGAGGGCGACGTGTTCGACGCCTTCGAGCGGGCGACGGCGATCGCGGAGGAGGAGGGGCGGACCTTCGTGCATCCCTTCGACGACCCCGCGATCATCGCCGGTCAGGCCACGGTGGGCGCCGAGATCGTCGAGGACGCGGCCGAGCTGGACGCCGTCGTGGTGCCGGTGGGCGGAGGGGGCCTGATCGCGGGCGTCGCGACGGCCGTGAAGCGGCTCCGCCCCGAGGTTCGCGTCTTCGGCGTGGAGCCGGAAGGGGCCGACTCGATGCGCCGGAGCCTGGAGAGGGGCGAGCCGGTGCGTCTGGAGCGGGTGGAGACGATCGCCGACGGGCTGGGCTCGCCGATGGCGGGCGACCTCACGTATCCGATCGTGCGTCGGCACGTGGAAGACGTCTTGCTCGTCACCGACGCGGAGATCGCGGGCGCGATGCGGCGGCTCCTCACCTACACGAAGCTGCTCGCCGAGCCCGCGGGCGCCGCCGGGGTGGCGGCGCTGCTGGCGGGGCGGGTGGCCGTGCCGGAGGGCGCGGCGGTGGCCGCCGTCGTCAGCGGCGGCAACGTCGACCTGGACCGGGTGGCGGATGTGATCCGGGAGGGCGGCTGAACGGGAGAGACCGAACGGCGACACCGGGGAGGTCGATCGCACGATGAAGGTGCTGGTGGCGGGGGCGAACGGCAGCACGGGACGGCGGGTGGTGCGGCTGCTCGCGGACGGGCCGCACCGGGCCCTCGCGATGATCCGCGACGCGGCCCAGGAGCCGGCCTTCGCGGAGATCGGGGTCGAGACGGTCCTGGCCGACCTGGAGGAGCCGGTCGACCACGCCGTGGAGGGATGCGACGCGGTCGTCTTCTGCGCGGGATCGGGGGCCGGGACGCCGCTCTCCAAGACGCGCGCGGTCGACCGGGACGGCGCGATCCGGCTGATCGACGCCGCCGAGCGCGCGGGGGCCGAGCGCTTCGTCATGCTGAGCTCGATGGGCGCCGACCCCGAGGCCACCGGCGGCGGGATGAACGTCTACTACCGTTGCAAGGGCGCGGCCGACGCGCACCTGGCGGACTCCGCCCTCCGGCACGTGATCGTCCGCCCGGGTCGGCTCACCGAGGACGAGGGCACGGGCCGGGTCGACGCGGCGGAGGCGCTCGGGCGTCGCGGGGAGATCCCGCGCGACGACGTGGCCCGGGTGCTCGCGGCGTCGCTGGAGGTCGAGGAGGTCGCCGACCGGATCGTCGAGATCCTCGCGGGCGACACCCCGATCGAGGAGGCGCTCGCGAGCCTGTAGCCGACCGGCCGGGGGCGGCCGCCGTCCGTCTGGTCGAGCGCGGGGGCGACCGTTACTCTCTGCGAACGATGCGAATCGACGTCTCGCGCCTGCACCGCCGGATCGCCGGCGGCCTCGACGTGCTCGAGCGGTACCTGCTCACGCCCTTCGTGACCCCCAACGAGCATGCGATCATCGTCCTCGGCAACCCCAGGAGCGGCACCACCGCCATCGCCGGCCTGCTCGCGGAACACGCCGGCGCGTCCGCGACGCTCGACCTCTGGCCCCGGCTCCGCGACCCGGAGACGCTGGCGGCCGTGCACTCCGGGGAGCTCCCGTTCGACGACTTCGTGCGGCGCTTCCGGGCCGACTTCTCCCGCGACGTGATCAAGGACGTCCACCTGACCTTCCTCTTCCCCCGGCTGTCCGAACGCTTCCCGGAGGCGCGCTTCGTGATGGTCGTGCGCGATCCGCGCGACAACATCCGCAGCATCCTCGACCGGCTCGACCTGCCGGGCGACCGGGCGGACGTCGATCCGGCACGGCGCGATCTGCGGCCCCTCTGGCGGGCCGTCCTCGACAGCCCCTGGCTGGAGACGGGCGACGGCCCCTACGTCGAGCGGCTGGCACGGCGGTGGTCGATCGCGGCTCGCGTCTACCTGGAGCATACCGAGTCGATGGAGCTCGTCCGCTACGAGGACTTCCGGGCCGACAAGGCGGGGGCGATCGCCGGGCTCGCCGACCGGCTGGGGCTGGAGCGGCGGGGGCGGATCGAGGACAAGCTGGACCGCAGCTATCAGCGACGCGGGCGGCGCGAGGCCGACTGGCGCGACTACTTCGGCCCCGACAACCTTCGGACGATCGAGGCGACCTGCGCCACGGAGGCCCGGGCGCTGGGCTACTGCGAGGGAGGGACGGGGCATGGCTGACGACGGACCGGGCGCGACCGACCTCCCCCTCACCGACCTCCCCCTCTGGAAGCGTCCGGCCGCCTTCGTGGCCGTCTACGTCGGCCTCGCGGTGGTCTACTTCCTCCCGGCCTTCCTGCCCGGCGCCCACGTCTTCGGCACGGACTACCTGGCCGCGGGCTACTTCAAGCACGAGTTCACGTCGCGCCTGATGTCGGAGGGGACGCTGCCGGCGTGGCTCCCCCACGTCTTCGGCGGCGTGCCCGTGTTCGCGAACCCCGCGAGCACCTTCGTCCCGGTGAAGATCCTCGCCGACCTGGTCTTCCCCGCCTCCCGCTTCTATCCGGCGATGTACGTGGTGCACTTCGCCCTGGCGGGTGTCGGCATGTACCTGCTGGCCCGGGAGATCGACGTCCGGCGATGGGCCGCGTTCCTCTCGGGCCTCGCCTTCCAGTTCACCGGGATCACGATGTCGTCGGTGTACGCCGGGCACGACGGCCGGCTGATCGTCGCCACGCTGGCGCCGCTCCTGTTCTTCTTCCTGCACCGCGGCGTCCGGACCGGCGCTTTCCGATGGTTCGCGGGCGCGGCGGGCACGCTCGGATTCTCGCTCCTGACCTTCCAGATCCAGAGCAACTACTACCTGCTGATCGGGGCCGCCCTCTGGACGCTCTTCGCCGCCTGGCGGGCCGGCCTCCTGCAGCGTCCCCGGGCGCTGGCCGCCCGGCTGGGGCTGAGCCTGGCGGCCGTCGCCTTCGGCTTCGCGATGGCCTCGGTGAACTTCCTCCCCTTCATGGGCTACATCGACGCCTCCCCGCGCGGCGGCGAGGGCGGTCGGGGCTACGAGTACTCCACCTCGTGGTCGATGCCGCCGGAGGACCTGACCGCCCTCGCGGTGCCCGAGTACGTCGGGGCGTCGATCGCCGACCCGGTGGAGGGCACCCGGCCCTTCCCCTCCTACCAGGGCTCCAACCCCTTCAAGCTGCACTCGGAGTACGTCGGGGCCCTGGTCCTGGTGCTCCTGCTGCTCGGCTTCTACTACAACCGGGACGACCGGCCGTGGTGGTTCTTCGCCGGGCTGGGCGCCTTCGCGCTCACGATCGCGCTGGGCGGACACACACCGCTGTATCGGGTCTACTACGCCGTCCTCCCCTACACGGAGAAGTTCCGGTCGCCGTCGATCGCCTATTTCCTGGTGGCCTTCTGCCTCGTCGTCATGGGGGCGCGCACCCTCGAGCGGCTCGCACGGGCGCGGGAGGAGGCCTCCGGGGAGGGCGAGGGGCCGGGCGCCGGGGACCCCGTGCGGCCGGCGGTCTGGATCCTCGGCGGCGCCGTCGGGCTGTGCCTGCTCCTGGTCGGCCTCGCCGCGTCGGCGGGCCTGGAGCCGGGTCGGCTCGCCGGCGTCCTCCGCTTCTCCCTCTTCGCCGCCCTGGTCGCGGGGGCGCTGTGGCTCTGGCTGCGCGGCCGGATCGCGGTCCGAACCGCCGTCGTGGCGCTCGCGGTCATCACGGTCGTGGACCTGTGGATCGTGGACCGGCACTTCTTCCACACCGTGCCGCCGCCCGACCAGCAGTTCGCCCGGGACGCCGTCGCGTCCTTCCTCCTCGAGCAGCCGGAGCCCTTCCGTGTCTGGGTGCTGCCCTTCCCCCGCGGACAGACCTACCGGCAGGGCAACTACCTCACGCGCTTCGACATCTCGCTGGCCGGCGGCGAGCACGGCAACCAGCTGCAGAGCTACAACGAGTATGTCGGGTCCGGCGAGCAGACGTACGTCGACTGGCACAACTTCCTGCGGCATCCGCAGTTCATCGACGCGGCCAACGTCCGCTACCTGGTGGCGGGCGCGCCGCTCGACCTGCCGGCCTTCGAGGAGGTCTTCCGGGGAGGCGGCGCGGTGATCTACGAGAACCCCCGGGTCCTCCCGCGGGCCTACCTGGTGGGCGACGTCCGGATCGCGGAGCCGCCCGAGGGCGCGATCGAGGCGATGAAGGCGCCGGGGTTCGACCCGCGGCGGACGGCCGTCCTCTACGAGCCGCCCGAGCCCGAGCTGCCCGGCGGCACGCTCGAGGGCGGCGCCGAGGTCGTGGAGCACACCGCGAACCGGGTGGTCGTGCGCACCAGGGCGAACCGGCGCGCCCTCCTGGTGCTCTCCGACAACTGGTACCCGGGCTGGGAGGCGGAGGTCGACGGCCGTGACGCCGAGGTGCTGAAGGCGAACCACACCTTCCGGGGCGTCGTCGTAGGACCCGGCGAGCACGAGGTCGTCTTCCGCTTCCGTCCGACGTCACTCATCGTCGGCTTCTGGATCTACGTCGGCTGCCTCGCCCTGCTGACCGCCTACGGGCTGTACCTGCTGGTCGGGAGGATCCGCGCGGGGCCGGACCGGGCGTCCGCGTGAAGCTCCGCGCCCTCGCCGGTCGGACGGCCACCGTGGTCGTCGTGGGCGCGGGCGTCGCCTTCCTCGCCCTCACGATCCGAGAGAACTGGGCGCTGATCGGCGCCTACGACTGGAGGATCCGCTGGGGACGGATGTCGGCCAGCCTGGCGGTGATGGCGGCGAGCCTCGTCTTCGGCACCTTCATCTGGAAGCGGGTCCTGGACCGCTTCTCCGGCGAGGCGACGGGCTTCCCGGAGCTGCTCCGGATCTCCTTCCTCTCCAAGGTCGCCCGCTACATCCCGGGAAAGGTCTGGCAGTTCGTCGCCGTCGGACAGCTCTCGGAGCGGATGGGGGGCTCCGCCCGGCGCACGGTGAGCTCGATGATCGTGCACGCGGCGTTCGACCTGCTGGCGGCGGCCATCGTCGCCTCGGTGATCGCGGCGCGGCGGATCGACCTGCTGCCGTCCGATCCGGCGTTCGCCCTGGCGGGCGCCAGCGTCCTGGCCCTCGTGGCGGCCCACCCGCGCCTGATCGACGCCGGACTGGCGCTCCTCGCCCGGCTCCCCGGCCAGGAGCGCATCGACTGGGCGGGCCGCTGGCGCGACAGCGTCGAGGTGCTCGCCCTCTCGATCGTGAGCTGGATCGGGCTCGGCGTCGCCTTCTTCCTCTTCGTCGGCGCGATCGTGCAGGTCGAGACCCGGCACCTCCTGCCGCTCATGGGGATCAACGCATTCGCCTTCGTGGCCGGCTACGTGGTGATCGTCGCCCCGGCCGGCGCGGGGGTGCGGGAGGCGACGATGGCGGGGCTGCTGGGTCGGATCGTGCCGGCCGGGACGGCCGCCGTCGTCGCGATCCTAGCCCGGCTGTGGTCGATCGCGGCGGAGCTGCTCACGCTCGCCGCGGTCCTGCTGCTCGTGCCGGCCGGGGGATCGGGGGAGCACGAGCGACGCCGGCGCGGCGTGGACGCGCGGGCCGACTGAACCGATCGCTCGGCCGACGTCCGCGCCGCGTCCACCCGGCTCCGGGACCCTCTGCCGCCCCCGTCAGGCGCTCCCGACGAGGCAGGAGCTCACGTCGAAGTTGGGGTTGTTGGACTCGTCGAAGTCCACGGGCAGGTTCACGTCGCTGCCGTACTGGCCCTCCTTGTGGTACTCACCCTCGGGGAAGACCGCGTCCGGGCTGCGGCCGTACTGGCGGACCAGCCGCCGCATGTCACCGAGGCGGTGGTTGCTGAGGAAGAGCCAGAAGGCGCGCTCGCGGAACATGAGGTCCACCCGGGCCGACTGGCTGCCGGGATCCTCGAGCGGCTCCAGGTCGTTGCCGACGGTCGGGTTGTCCACGCCGATCCGGTCGTTGGACTCGGGGTCCTCGAACCGGGCCGCCATCAGCGATTGCACGTCGGCGCGCAACTCGTTGAGGAGGGCGAGCCAGCCGGCCACGTCTCCGGCGTTCAGCGCCGCCTCCGCCTCGATCAGCCGCGCCTCGATGCCGTCGGCCAGGACGAGGTCGGAGCTCATCGTCGGATAGCGAAGCTGCCAGTACACCGTGAATTGCGGCAGGAAGCCGCCGCCCGGCTCCGCCGTCCACGGGATCCGCGGGTCCCTGGCGGCGATGTAGGGGAGTCCGTTGCCCACGGTCGACTCGATGCCGGGCACACCGTCGCCCCCCTCCCTGTTGGCGACCGAGAACCGGCCGACGTCCTGGAGGGCGAACAGGGGCATCTGCTCCCGGTTGCTGTTCTCGGAGTGGCCGACGAACCGGACGAAGCTGGTGGGCACGCCCGAGACGGCCTGGGCGGCCGCCTGGTAGTCGCCCAGGTTCAGCAGCGCCCGACCCTTGCCCACGGCCGCGAAGTGGCTGCCGGCATCGGCCTCCAGCGCCTGGTCGAAGATCCCGACCGCGCTCTGGAAGATCTCCGACGTGCCCAGCGGCTGGCCGAACTCGACGTCGCCCGTCGCGGTGGCCGTGCTGAACGGCAGCGGCGCGCAGAAGTTCTCGCCGATCGCGATGTGAGCGTAGCCCTGGATGGAGCGGGCGACCGCGATGCGCGGATCGTCGGGCGACACCTCCTCGAGGATGAAGTCGGCCACCTCCCGCGCCTGACGGCGCGCCTGGTGGAGACCCAGGTAGGAGACGTCCGACAGGTTGCCCTGCACCGGCGCGAACTGCCGGCGGGCGTCGGTCGCCGTCCGGGTGGTGAAGGAGCCGGTGGAGATGAGCTCGTCGCTCATCAGCGCCGTGGTGGACAGCAGCCGGTCCACGTTGCTGTTGCCGGTGCCGGAGAAGGCCTCCTGGAACTCGGCGAGCACGCCGGCGAAGCGCCCGGGGAGCTGGGCCGGATCGTCCAGCGAGCCCGGGGTCAGGTTCTCGGGGTCGTCCACGCTCAGCAGGCTCACGTCGCAGGCCATCGAGCCGAGGCCGAGGATCATCACGGTCGCCAGCGCCGCGACGGCCCGGGTCGGCCTGCCGGTCGGTCGATCGTATCTCATCGTCCTGTCTCCTGATCTCGTGTCGACGCTCATCGTCAGAACCGGAAATCGAGGCGGGCCGTGAGCGTCCGCGGCGGCGGCTGCGTCGCGGTCTCGGCCTGGGTGAAGTTGGTGCTGCCCCCGGACTCGTTGATCTCCGGATCGACGCCGCCGTAGTCGGTCCAGATGCCCAGGTTGCGGCCCGCCAGCGTGAGGCTGGCACCGGCCAGCACCGGGGAGAGGTCCCCGAGCGCGGGCGGCGCGTCGAAGCGCACCGCCAGCTCGCGCCACTTGAGGAACCGGGCTTCCTCGACGTAACCGACCGGCGTGCCGAGGAACTGGTTGGCGATGAACCGCGCCTGGTCCGCCAGCGACGCGTCCGGGTCGCCCGTGCCCGGGCAGTTGAGGAAGGTGCCGCACACGAGCGCGGCGTTGTTGTTGAGCTGGCTGTGGCCGCCCACCGCGTCGAAGAGGGCGAACACGTTCACGAAGTCGAACAGCCGCAGGTCCGCGTGGAACGACGCGTGCCAGGTCGGAATCGACTCGTCGATGAAGGCCGACGTGTCCTCGAGGACCGTGACCTCGTCGACGGAGAGCAGCCCGTCGCCGTTGGCGTCCTCGAAGTCGATCCTGGGCAGGTGGTAGGCGCCCGCCGAGAAGCCCTCCTTGTGGAGCTGCTCGCCCCGGTTGAGGGTGATCGACCCGACGTTCTCGCCCAGCTCTAGGATCTCGTTGTCGACCGTGGACAGCGTGACGCCCACGTCCAGGCCGACGGCCTCGGAGTCGAGCGCCTCGGCGCGCAGGCTGGCCTCGACGCCCTGGTTCCGGATGGAGCCCAGGTTCTCGAACCGGTCGTCCGTCAGGCCCAGCGAGGGCGCGAGCTGCCGCTCGATGAGCGCGTCCTCCGACTCCTTGTAGTAGTAGCTGGCCTCCAGCGAGACCCGCTCGCCGAAGAGGCCGGCGTCGAAGCCGCCCTCCCATTCCGTGACGCGCTCGGGCTTCAGCTCGGCGTTGCCCGACACGCTGATGATGGTCGCCGATTCGCTGCCGGCCTCGGTGGTCACCGACACGGGCGCGAAGAGCGAGGTCGCGTCACGGAACCCCGGACGCACCCCGGAGACGCCCCACGCGCCGCGCAGGCGCAGCGTGCTCAGCAGGTCGCCGTCGCCGAACCACGGCTCCTCGGAGACGACCCACGAGGCCGACGCGCCGGGATAGACCTCGACGCCCAGCTCGCCGCCGAAGGCGCTGTTGTCGTCGACCCGGACGGAGCCGGACAGGTAGAGCCGGTCGTTGAGGGTGAAGCGCTGCTGCGCGAAGCCGGCCACGCTCCGCAGTCGGGTGAAGCCCTCGTCCACGGCGAACTGCTCGCTCGTCGCTCCGCAGGAAGGGAGCCCCACGACGGGCGCGACGCCCGCGCAACTCGTGCTGAGCTCGCGCTCCTCGTCGTAGCCGCCGCCCACGGTGGTGCTGGCCGAGAGCCGATCGGTCAGCCCGTAGGCCGCCCGCACCGACAGGTTGGTCGTCCACAGCTCCTCGTCCGCGCGCACCGACTGGCGGAACCCGTCCGGGAAGAAGAGCGGGACCTGCCCGGCGAACACGTGGTTGCCCGAGGCCTTGTCCGCCAGGTCGTAGCCCAGCGTCAGGTTCGCCGACAGCCAGGGGAGGTCGCTCGGGGTGAAGCGAGCGCCCACGCTGGTGGTGAACCGCTGGGTCTGGAAGGTCGTCGTCCGGGACTCCAGCTCACCCGGCGGGAGGGCGAACCCGTAGTTGAGGAAGCTGGGCTCGTGGCCCGCGAAGCCGTCGCCGGGGACGAACTCGGGCCAGCCGCCCAGGCCCTGGAGGAGCGGGCTCGAGATCGCGTTGTCGTTGAACGGGAGCACCAGGTCGCTGTCCACGTAGCCGGCGCTCAGATCGAGGCTCAGGTCCTCGAACGGCTGGATCGCCGTGTTCAGCCGGAGGTTGGTGCGGTCGGCCACGTTGGTGGAGATGACGTTCCGCTCCTGGAACCGAGCCGCCGACACGAAGAAGGTGGCCGCGTCGCCCCCGCCGGAGACACTCCCTCCGAAGCGCTCGTTGTCGCCGGTGGAGAACGGCGACGTGCGCGGGTCCAGGAGCGTGTTGAAGCGTCGCGTCACGTCCTGCGTGCAGCCGCCCTCGGCGGCCACGTGGTTCGGGCAACGGGGCATCGCGGGATTGGGGATCTCGACGAGCCCGTCAGGCGTCTGACCCGTCTCGATCTGGAGCCAGCTGTTCGCGTTCGGGTCCCCGAGCGCGGTGAAGGACGCGACGCTCGCCGGATAGTCCGTCTCGTCGGAGAGCGTCCCCAGCTGGCCGTGGAAGTGCCAGCGGGTCGCCAGCTGCTGGCCCGAGCGGGTCTCGATCAGGATCACGCCGTTGGCCGCGTCCGCGCCGTACAGGCTCGTGGCGGCCGGCCCCTTGATCACCTCGATCGACTGGATCTCCTCGGGCGAGAGGTCGCTGAGACGCGAAGTCTCCTGACCGCCCAGGGCGAGCTGGACGTCCCCGGACTCGTTGCCGCCGGCCACCCTCGCGCCGTCCAGGTAGATCAGCGGCTCGTTGGAGAGCGAGAGGCTGTTCGCGCCCCGGATGCGGATCCGCTGCCCCGTGCCCGTCGAGCCCGAGGCGTCCTGGAGGCGCACGCCGTCGGTCCGACCGCCGAGCAGGTCGGCCAGCGTCGTGGAGGGGGCCGTGTTCACCTCCTCCATGTCGATCGTCGCGGTGTTGGAGCCCAGGGACCGGCGCGCCTGCTGCTCGCCGGTGATGACGTTCACCGTCACGGCGCCGAGCTCGACCGCCGTGACTTCGAGTTCGAAGTCGGCGGTGACGGTCGCGCCGGCCGCGACCGTCACGGTGCGGCTGGCCGGCCGATAACCCAGCAAGCGCACCCGGACCGTCTGCTGGCCCGCGGGTACGCCCGGCACGCGGTATCGGCCCGCTGCGTCGGTGATTCCGCCGAGCTGGGTGCCCTCGACGACCACCTGGGCGCCCTGGATCGGCTGCAACGTCGCGGACGCGGTGACCACGCCGCTCACCGCCCCCTCCTGCGCGTCCGCCGCGGTGCTCAGCAGGAGCAGCGGGAGCGCGGCGACGACGCCGAAGACGATCGACCGCAGCCGAGATGGAGATGGAACCAGTTCTGACGAGGCTCTGCTCATAGGAAGCCCTCCGTAAGACGATACGGGAGAACGGGTTTTCCTCGAGCCCCAGTATATCGTCCGGACGGGGAGGGTCCGCGCGGCACGCAACGAACGGTGAGGATCCTGCGACCAGCGGGCGGTTGCGTGAGATGAATCGCAGGCCCCGTCGCCGAAGGGGGCCCGTTACCGCGTCAGGACCCGAAGCGGCGTTCCAGCACCTCGAAGCCTGGATGGTCGGCGAGCCGCGCGAGGATCGGGTGGGAGGCCACGCACCGGTACGAGCAGAGCCCCGGGTTCGACAGGTAGGTCTCCAGGGTGGCCAGCGCCGCCTCCTCCTCGCCCACCAGCGCCTGCACGACGGCGAGATTCAGGCGTTTCTGGGAAGCAAGGAGAACCCCGCCCTCCCGTTCGGCCATCTCCACCGCCCTCCGTGCCGCCTCGAGCGCCGCTTCCCGGCGCCCCAGCCCCGCGTAGGCGCGCCCGAGTTTGCCCAGGTCATGGAACGAAGTGTCCCCCAGGAGCTCCGCTTCCAGCCCGGCGCGGGCCGAGTCGAGCGTGGCCCGGGCGGCGGCGGGATCGCCCATGTCCGTCAAGACCAGCCCGCGTCCGACCTGGTGCTCGAGCCTCAGCCTCGGGACGTCGGCGATCGGCTCGCTGGCGAGGGCTCCCCGGTGATCACCCAGGCGCCACCGGACCTCCAGCTCGTCGGCGACGGCCGGACCGACGGCCGCAGCGTCGCCGTCGCGGTGGAGCGGGAGCCGGTCTCGGTACAGGCGGGCCGCCCTGTGGTCGGGCGCCAGCTCGAGCACCCGATCGAGCACCGCGGCCGCCTCGTCGTAGCGCCGAAGCAAGCCATACGCCCACCAGCTCTGGAAGAACACCTCATGGTTGAGGGGGTCCAGGTCCTGGGCCCGCTCGTAGAGGCGGATCGCCTCGCCGAGGCGCCCGCGCTCCTGCTGCACCTTCGCCATTCCGAGCAGGACGTCCGACGTGGTCAGGCCGGTCGCCCGGTAGTGCTCCAGGGCCCCCACCAGGTCCCCGGCCGTCCTCCGCTTCAGCTCGGCCAGCGCCAGATGACCCCAGGGCCCGTCCGGGTCCACCTCGCGAGCTCTCTCGGCCGCCGCCCGGGCCCGTTCGAGCTCGTCCTCGGCCCTCCCAACCGAGAGCTGGTAGAGGGCCAGGTGCGACTGCGACTTCCGGGCCCACACCTCGGCGAATCCGGAGTCCTGTTCCACCGCCCGATCCAGCAGACCGAGCGCGATCCGGTTCGCTTCCCGAACGTCCGGGACGCCGGTGGGCGGACGCATCTGGTACGCTCGCGCCCGCAGGAAGTAGTCGTAGGCCTTGAGGTCGTCGGTGGGACGGCGCTCGAGGTTCCGCTGGTCGGACGCGGAGAGGGTGACCTCCAGGGCCCGGGCGATCTGTCGGGTGAGTTCGGCCTGGATGTCGAACACGTTCTCGGCCGTGAGCTCCCGGCGGTAGCGCTGCGCCCAGGCGTGGACGTCGGTTCGGGCGTCGATCAGCTGGGCGTTCACCTGGATCTGGTCGCCCGATCGCTGGACCGATCCCTCGAGGACCCATCCGACCCCGAGCTCCTCGGCGATCCCCGCCACGCTCGCCTCGGTCCCCCGATATCGCTGCATTGAAGTGCCGGAGACGACCTGGAGGCCGGACACCCGTGCCAGGCGGGTGAGGAGGTCTGCGTGGAGGCCGTCGGCCAACCCGCCGGGTCGCTCGCCGCCCAGGGTGGCGAAGGGGAGCACCGCGATCGAGGACGACCGGGCCTCGGTGGCCGCGTTCTCGTCGGCCGCCAGCAGGTACCAGCCGGCGCCCGCAACGACGACAGCCAGGAGCGCGGCGACGGCCACGGATCCCCATCGACGCACGCCGGTCGGCCGCGCCCGGCCGCCGGCCTCTCGCTCCGCCTCCGCCGAGCGCACCGAGTCGCCCCCCGCCCTGGCCGGCGTCGCACCGCGAGCGGGATCCAGGGCGGGCCGGGCGGGCACTTCCCCGTCGGGCGGTTCCGGCGCGGAGGGCCCCTCTCGAAGACGCTCCTCGAGGCGGCGGACCTCGGCGCTCGGCGCCGTCCCCAGCTCTTCCTCCACCAGCCGGGCGTGGACTTCGGCCGCCCGCAGGGCCGCGGTCCGGTTGTTCGCCGACGCGAGCGCCTCCATCAGCCGGCGGATGACACGGCCGTCGTAGGGATCGCCGTTCGCCCGCTCCCGCCACCACCGGGCCGCCGTCTCTGGCTCGCCCCGCTGCTCCGCCGCCTCGGCCAGCGATTCGAGCGCCTCGCGGTAGGAGGCGCGGAGTCGGGCCCGCACGCGCTCGACGTCCTTCTCGAACTCGGGGGCGTGCTTCAGGTGGAAGCCGTCCAGGAAGGGACCGCCGTACGTCTCCACCGCCGTCTCGAGGTCTCCCCGCTCGACGGCCCGTTCGAACCGCCAGACGTCACATCCCAGCGCGTCCGGGTTCAGCCAGAGCTCGTCGCCCCTGGAGACCAGAACAACCTCGCCGAGCTCGGCCCGGATGCGGTGCACGTGCGTGTTGAGCCGACTCCGTGCAGTGGACTCCGGCGCCTCGGGCCAGAACAAGCCCGCCAGCTTGGAGCGGGAGAGGGTCCGATCGCTCGCGGTCGCCACCAGCGCCATCAGCGCCAGCGGATAGCGCTGCGCGGCGGGCCCGTCGAGCGCGCCACCGTCCTCTGCCGCCCCCTCGACCAGGAGGGCGCCGCCCAGGAGCCTCAGATCCACCGTAGCGTCCGACATATCAGAACAGTTGACGGACAGGAGACGGAGAGTTTAGAGAGCCCGGATAAAGATACGGGGCGTTCGGTTTCGCGGCATCATCCGCTCGTGCGGGGGTCGACGACACGCTTCCCCTCTTTCCTGGAGGACTCGATGCAGACGATGCGAAGACACGCTGCCCCGCCGGCAGCGACGTCCCGGACGGCGAAGCCGGCGGCACTGCTGATCGCTGGATCCTTTCTCGGCCTCGCGCTCGCGGGCTGCGGCGGGGACGACGGGCCCCCGACGGGGCCAGCCGACGAGCTGCTGCTCTCCTACGCTCCGATCGCGGGCGTCTGGGTGGGGGACGCCACTACCACACAGACAGATCCCCCCCAACAGTTCTCTGTACGATTGAGCATAGGCGAGAGTGCGATGAAGGACGACTCGGTGGGGACCGTCCACTACCAAGGCTCGGACCCGGCCTTCGAGTGTAGCGGCACCCTGTTCGCCGAAGCCGTCGACGGCGACGTCTACGAGGTCATCCACGCCCTCGAGTCGGGCCAGGGCTGCGCCCAACGGGCCCAGATACACCTGACCCACGACGCCGCTCAAGCGAGACTGTCCTTCGAGAGCTTCATCGACGGAGTACTTTCCTCGAGCGGACGCCTCAGCCGCGAGTAGGCCATCACGGTACCGGCAACTGGCAGTTCCGAGATACCGGCGACTCCACTAGATCGGTCGTCATCCGTACCGCTCTTTCGGGAGCCTTCTTGTAGTCGGACCCGCTCGGTGGACGGATAAGAGCTCTCATCCCCTCGAGCCGCCAAGTCTCTGACGCACAGACAGAGGCCGTACACCGAGGTCGTATAGAGAAAGCGGAGGGGGTGGGATTCGAACCCACAAGCGGGTCACCCCGCGCCGGTTTTCAAGACCGGTGCATTAGCCGTTCTGCCACCCCTCCAGGATGGAGCGGCTTCGTCAGAACGCCGATTTCGGCGTCGCGGCTCGTCGCGTCGTCCTCGACGTAGTCTTCACTACGCCTGCGGCCTCGCTCCTCGCGCTCCTTGACCTCGACGCCCTGACTGTGCCGCTGCATCGTGAGCCGCGCGACGGTTTCGCCCTCCCGCGGCTCGACCTCGTCGCGTCACCAGCTCCTGCGTGACGGGACGTCTTCGTCCGGGTCGGCGACGCGGACCTCGACGCCGCCCATGATGGCGAGGCCCCGGATCTTCAGGACGGCGCCGGAGCCGTCGCCGTCCTGGTCGAGCCGGTCGAAGCCGCCCATAATCGGGATGCCGACGCTCTCGACCCGCAGGCCCGGGGGCACGACGATCTCCACGCCGCCCCAGAAGGCGAACACGTCCACGACGGTCTCGCCCGGGGGGAAGCGCGCCGTCCGGTAGTCGAGCTCGACGCCTCCCATGACGGCGGCCGCGAGCGTCTCGCGGGCGGGCGTCCAGGCGCCCTTCCGCCCCACGCCGCTCATCACGCCGACGACCAGGTCGCGGCCCTTTCGATCGCCCCCGGCGGCCGGGTCGACCCTGGGACCCGGCACCGTGCGACGCCGCGCGTCGGGGCGCGACTCGGCCGCGTCCGCTGCCGCGAGCCGCGGCGCGACGGGCAGGTCGTCGAACAGCGCCTCGAGCTCCCGGACGGTGCCGACCCGGTAGCACTGGTCGACTCGCTGCTCGAATTCCTCGAGGCTGAGCTCGTCGCTCGAATAGGCTTCGCCGAGCGCCGCGGCGGCCCGCTCCCTGGCACGCTGTAGCGGGACCCGGTCCGTCCCCTCCGGCACGCTCACCGGCTCACCCTCCGGGCGTCATTCCGATGCGGCCGAGCCGCACGCTCGTGACGAGCGGCAACGGCTTGGGCGAGGTCGCGTCGAAGGAGTAGTAGAGGAAGCTCACCTTCCCCCGGATGCGCCAATCCTCGAGGAATCCCCAGAACCGCGAATCGAGGCTCCGCTCGCGGTTGTCGCCCATGACGAAGTAGCGGTCGTCGGGCACCACGATCGGCCCCCAGTCGTCCCGGGACGGGGTGTAGCCGTCGGCGTTCACTGCGGGCAACAGCGCCGCGTACTGCCAGGTCATCCACGGGTGGGTCTCGTTCCGACCCGACGGCTCCTCGTGCTTCACGTAGGGCTCCCGGTAGCGCTCGCCGTTCAGGTACAGGACCCGGTCGCGCATCTCGAGCGTGTCGCCCGGCATGCCCACCAGCCGCTTCACCACGTCGGTGTCGGGATCGTGCTCCGGACGGAAGATGACGATCTCGCCGCGGGAGGGCTCGTCCCAGCCCGGGAGCCGGACCGTCGTGCCCGGGACCTTCGCGCCGTAGGAGGCCTTGCTGACCATGAGCACGTCCCCGATCAGGAGGGTCGGCTCCATCGACCCCGAGGAGATGTAGAAGCTCTGGATCAGGAAGGTCCTGAGGACCAGGAAGAAGACCACCGCGAGACCGAGCGCTTTCACCCACTCCCAGAGCGCGCTCTCACGCCGGTGCTCGCTCGCGTCACCGGCCGCGGCCGCCCGCCCGCTCCGATTGTCGCTCGTCGCCATCCTCCGCCTTCCTCCGGGGCTCCGATCGCGCAGTCCAAAGGCCGCCTCCCGGCGGCCGCGGGTTAGCATACCCCGGCCTCGCTGGACGGTCCAACCGTCCTGGAGGAGGTCGACTTCGTGATGAAGGGCGGCGTGATCTTCGGGCGGGGCGGCGACCCGGTCGTGCGGCCCCGCGCCGAACCGCCCGCCCCGACGCCGGACCCCGCGCCCCGGCGACGGGCACAACCCCTCCTCCAAGACGTCGCCCCCGCCCCGGGAGGCGT
>CAZEUW010000022.1:0-18973 GCA_964515425.1 uncultured Gemmatimonadota bacterium
GCTCCTCGTCCAGGAAGAGCGGGGAGAGGGACGGGTTGGCGGGCTGGAGGCGGACGGTGCCGCCGCCCTCGCGGTAGTACTTCTTCATCGTGGCGCTGTCGCCGTCCACGAGCGCGATCACCATCTCGCCGTTGTGGGCGTCCTGGCGGCGCTCGACGACCACGTAGTCGCCGTCGCGGATCTGCTCGTCGATCATGGAGTCGCCCGTCACCCGCAGCACGTAGTGCTCGGAGCCGGTGCCGGTGATCATGTCCTCGGGCACGGCGAGCGTCTCCCGGTCCTCGATCGCCTCGATGGGCTCGCCGGCGGCGACCCGGCCGAGCAGCGGCAGCTCCGAGGCCCCGGCGGACGCCTCGATCAGCTCGATCGAGCGGCTCTCGTTGTAGTTCTTCCGGATGTAGCCCTTCTCCTCGAGGTTGGAGAGGTGCTCGTGCACGGTGGCGAGCGAGCGGTAGCCGAAGAACTCGGCGATCTCCTCGAAGCTGGGCGAATAGCCGTGGGCGTCGAGGAAGCTCTCCACGAAGTCCAGGATCTCCTTCTGGCGACGCGTGAGGGCCATGATCGCCTTCCTGCGGTGCGGGTCGGGTCCGGTCCGGCCGCCGTCCGAAGGCGGCCCCGAAGGGAAACCGAAGACATGATACCCGAAGGGATCCCGAACCGCAAGGCGGGGCGTGGGAAGGACCCGCCGCGAACGAAGACGAACCCGTCGTGCACGAACTCACGGCGGCCGGAGGCGTAAGAGGCCCGGGACTCGTCGCACCGGGCGTCGGACGCGCGACGGCTCGGGTCGGAGCCGGTTCCAGGGGAGAGTCCGGTGATCCTCGATCAGATCCTCGAGCAGAAGCGGGAAGAGGTCGAGCGCCTGCGCGGCCGCCGCGAGCGGCTGGAGGCGGCCGCGGCCGAGGCCCCCGAGCCGCGGGACTTCCGGGCCGCGCTCGACGACGGCCCCGACGTGGCCGTGGTGGCGGAGTTCAAGCGCCGCTCGCCGTCGGCGGGGGACCTCGCGCCCGGCGCCGATCCGGCCGAGGTCGGCCGCGGCTACGCCGAGGGAGGGGCGTCCGCCCTCTCGGTCCTCACCGACGAGCGCTGGTTCGGCGGCGCCCTGTCGGACCTGACCGAGGCGCGGGAGGCGTCCGGCCTCCCCGTGCTGCGCAAGGACTTCCTCGTCGATCCCGTCCAGCTCCTGGAGGCCCGCGCGGCCGGCGCGGACGCGGTGCTCCTGATCGTCCGCGCGCTGGAGGACGACCGCCTCGGCGCGATGATCCGCGAGGCCGAGGAGCTGGGCATGCACGCGCTGGTCGAGGCGCACGGCGAGGAGGAGCTCGACCGTGCGGTCGACGCCGGCGTCGAGATCGTCGGGATCAACGCCCGGGACCTGGCCAGCTTCGCGGTGGACCTCGCCCTGAGCGAGCGGCTGATCGGCCGCGTGCCCGGCGCCCGGGTCGCCGTGGCCGAGAGCGGCATCCGCGGTGAGGCCGACGTGGCCCGGATGGCCGCGGCGGGCGCCGACGCCGTGCTGGTCGGGGGCTGGCTGATGAGCGCCGGCCACGAGGCGGTCGAGCGCCTGACGAGCGTACCCCGCGGCGACCGTGGGAGCCGGCCGTGACCGCGGCCGGCGGGGACGTCCCCGGCGTGAAGGTCTGCGGGCTGGGACGGAAGGCGGACGTCGAGGCGGCGGCCGAGGCGGGCGCGAGCCACGTGGGCCTGGTGCTGGCGGAGAGCCCCCGCCGGATCGACCCGGAGGCCGCCTCCGGACTGGCCGCCGCCGCGCGTGGGCTCGGACTCGCCCCGGTCGGCGTCTTCGTGGACGCCCCCGAGGAGGAGGTCGCCCGCCTCGCCGACGGGATCGACCTCGCGGTGGTCCAGCTCCACGGCGCCGAGACGCCCGACGCCTGCGCCCGTCTCCGCGATCGCGGCCTCGAGGTCTGGAAGGCCGTGCGTCCCCGCAGCCGCCGGGAGCTCGCGTCGGCCGTGGCCCGCTATCGCGACGCGACGGACGCGATGCTGGTCGAGGGACGGTCGGCGGAGCGGGCCGGGGGCACCGGGACCGCCTTCCCCCACCGCTGGCTCGAGCCCGGCGACGGCGCCCCGCGGCCCGGGCGGCTCGTCCTCGCCGGCGGCCTGGAGCCCGGCAACGTGGCCGAGGCCGTCCGCCGGGTCCGGCCGGACCTGGTGGACGTCTCCACCGGGGTGGAGCGCACGCCCGGGCTCAAGGACCCCGACCGGATCCGGGCCTTCGTCGAGGCGGTGGCGGGGACGGCGCGCCAGCGGCGACCGGAGGGCCCCGGCTTCCGGAACGGGGGGCACGGGTGAGCGGCGAGGCGGCCGGACGGCCGGGCGCGCCCGGATCCTCCGGGGCCGGCCGCTTCGGCCCCTACGGCGGCCGCTACGTTCCGGAGACGCTGATCCCCGCCCTCGACGAGCTGGACGCGGCCTGGGAGGAGGCGTCGTCCGACGAGGCGTACCGTGCCGAGCTGGACGCACTCCTCGCCGACTACGTCGGCCGGCCGAGCCCGATCTGCCGGGCGGCGCGGCTGGGCGAGGCGCTCGGGGGCGTCCGGGTGTGGCTCAAGCGGGAGGACCTGAACCACACCGGGGCCCACAAGATCAACAACACCGTCGGCCAGGCCCTGCTCGCCCGCCGGATGGGCAAGGAGCGGATCGTGGCCGAGACCGGGGCCGGCCAGCACGGCGTCGCGACCGCCACCGCCTGCGCGCTGTTCGGGCTCGACTGCGTCGTCTACATGGGCGCGGAGGACATGCGCCGTCAGGCCCTCAACGTGGAGCGGATGCGCCTGCTGGGTGCCGAGCTCCGGGAGGTCGCCACCGGCCGGGGCACCCTGAAGGACGCCACCAACGAGGCGATCCGCGACTGGGTCGAGAACGTCGGCGACACCCACTACGTCATCGGGTCGGTGGTCGGCCCCGACCCCTACCCCCGCATCGTCCGCGACCTCCAGCGGGTCATCGGCGACGAGGCCCGGGCGCTGCTCCGCGAGGTGGGCGCGCCGCCCGACGCCGTCTTCGCCTGTGTCGGCGGAGGCTCCAACGCGATCGGGATCTTCACGGCGTTCCTGGAGGACGAGGTGGAGCTGGTCGGGGTCGAGGCCGCCGGCGAGGGGTTGGCGTCCGGCCGCCACGCCGCCTCGCTCGCCGCCGGCAGCCCCGGCGTGCTGCACGGGTCGCTCAGCTACCTCCTGCAGGACGCCGGAGGACAGGTCACGCCGGCCCACTCGATCTCGGCCGGCCTCGACGACCCCGGCGTCGGGCCCGAGCACGCCGCGCTGCACGACAGCGGGCGCGTCCGCTACGAGTCGGCCACCGACGGCGAGGCGCTCGACGCCTTCCGCGCCCTGTCCCGGCTGGAGGGCATCCTCCCGGCGCTGGAGAGCGCCCACGCCGTGGCGCGCCTGCGCGCGGAGGCCGACCGGTGGACCGGCCGGGACGTGCTGGTGTGCCTGAGCGGCCGCGGCGACAAGGACGTGAGCGAGGTGGCGCGGCTGGAGGCGGAGGGGACGTGAGCCGGCTCGAGCGCCGCTTCGCCGAGCTGCGCGACGCCGGCCGCGCGGCCTTCGTCCCCTACCTCACCCACGGCTTTCCCTCACCGGTCGACACGCCCCGGCTCCTGCGGCGGCTGGTCGACGCGGGCGCCGACGTGATCGAGCTCGGCGTACCGTTCAGCGACCCGCTCGCCGACGGTCCCACCATCCAGCGCGCCAGCGAGCGGGCGCTGGAGCACGGCGTCACGCTGGACGAGGTGCTCGGCCTCGTCGAGGAGCTCTCGGACGAGCTCCCTCCGATCGTCCTGTTCAGCTATCTCAACCCGATCCTCCACATGGGGGTGGACCGGTTCGCCGAGCGGGCGGCGAGGGCCGGCGCCGCCGGCGTGCTGGTGACCGACCTCCCCGTCGGCTCGGACCCGGCGCTCGAAGAGCGGCTCGCCGGGGCCGGCCCCGACCTGATCCGCCTCATCGCGCCCACCACGGGGGAGGAGCGGCTCGACGGGATCGCGGGCACGGCGTCCGGCTTCCTGTACTACGTGTCGCGCACGGGCGTGACCGGCGAGCGCGCCGAGCTGGCGGCGGGGCTGGAGGAGGCGGTGGCGGCGCTGCGCCGGCGGGTGCGACTGCCGGTCGCGGTGGGGTTCGGCGTCTCGCGCCCCGAGCAGGCGCGCGCCGTGGCCCGCGTCGCCGACGGGGTCGTGGTCGGCTCGGCCCTGATCTCGGCGCTGGAGCGCGGCGAGGACGAGTTCGCCGAGCTGGCCGCCGAGCTGGCCGACGCGGTCGACGAGACCTCCTCAGCGCCGGAATAATCTGCCCGCCCGGTCCGGAAACAATTCCCGGATCCGGCGCGGGTTCCGATCCTCCCGATTCGTGGGATCCGCCGCTAACCGACGGTGACTCAAAGCCTTGTCGCGGCGCGCATCCTCCGGAACACGCGATGCACCTCCGAGGGGCAGAGTCGGAGGCGTCGACGTGGAGTCGGCCCGCGGTCGGCGGCCACGGAGACGACGCCAGCGGATCCTGAATTCAGCATCGGAGGATCGAGATGTTCGGCGACAGCACGAAGCGATCGGCGCGTCGCGCCCTGGGCGCCCTCACGGCCGTCGGGCTCGCCCTCGGCCTGAGCACCGGCCTGCAGGCGCAGGAGCGCACCGAGACGGCGGACGAGAAACAGACGGAGATCACGCAGCAGGAGCTGGAGCGGGCGCTGAGCCAGCCCCAGCAGGAGCTCGAGGAGCTGAACCGGTTCCAGGGCCTGAAGATGGGCCATGTCACCGTCGTGGAGGCGTCGGCCGTCGTGCAGGGCGAGCAGCTCGCGGCGCTGCAGCAGGGCAACGCCGAAGCGATCGGCGCGTTCCGCGCCGGCGTCGAGGGCAACGCCTCGGTGCAGGAGGCGCTGGAGAAGCACGATTTCGCGCTCGAGGACGTGCTCGCCGTCTACGTGACCGAGCGGACCAGGGCCGCGACGAGCGAGGCGGCCGAGAAGCCCGAGCGGGGTGAGAGGGCCGAGCCCCGAACCGGAGCGCACAAGAGCGTCTACGTCGTCGTCTCCGGCCAGGCCGCGGCGAGTCAGCCCAGCGACGGCTAGCTGACGGCCGTACCCGCGACGTCGCCGAGCGCCCGCCGGCCCCTCACGGGGCTCGGCGGGCCTCGGTGCGTGTGGGGGTCAGGTGGCGCTTGCGCCGCCTCGGGCCTCGCCTTCGGCTTACCGATGCACGGGCGTCTCCGCGGAGACGCGTAGAGTGGAGGTCGCGCCCTCCCCTCCCACGACCCTCTTGAACTCGAGTTCAAGAGGGTGGCGACGAGCACCGACGGCCGCCCCGTCCTCTCCCGCGACCCTCTGAAAGTGCATCTGAAGAGCGTCCCGACCCCCACCCGAACGCCTGACGCCTCGCACCGCGGCCGCAGGTCGGGCCTACCCGCCCTCCGCCCGCCGCCGCATCCGCTCGACGACCGCCTCGTCGGGCTCCACGAAGAGCGTCTGCACGTTGCGGGGGATCACCGCGCCGGGGGCGGACTTGCGTGGGCTACGCACGTACTTTCGACGCGTCCAGTCCACGGCGACCGAGCCGCTGTGGCGGGCGTCGCTGTGCACCGCGGCGGCGACGGCGGCCTGGAGCAGGTCGCTCCGGGGCGGGTTCCCCTCGCGGTGGCCCCAGCGCAGGATCACGTGCGCACCGGGCACCTGTCGGGCGTGGAGCCAGACGTCCTCGGTGTGGGAGTGGTGGAAGGTGAGCTCCTCGTTGGACTTCGCGCCCCGTCCGACGCGGACCTCGAGCCCGCCCGACGTGAGGAGCCGGCGGTAGGGGAGCCGCTCGCCCTCCTCGCCCCCGGCTGCGCGCTCGCCCGGACGTCCGCCGGCCAGCCGCCAGAGGCGCTCGACCGTCTCCTCGTCCAGCGCGCCGCCGCCCTCCGCTCGTCGCTCCTCGATCCCTTCGAGCGCCCGGTCGATTCGTCCGGCGACTTCCTCGGCGCGCTCGACCTCGAGGGGGATCTTCTCGCGGGCCCGCTCCCGCCGGGCCGCCTCCTCGTAGTAGCGCTCGGCGTTGTCCGACGGCGACAGGCTCGGGTCGAGCTCGACGGTGCGGGGCTCCCCGTCGAATCCCTCCAGCTCCACCTCCTCGCGGCCCCGCTCGACGCTGCCGAGGCGGGCCAGGATGAGATCCGCCGTCCCGCGGAGCGCCTCCGGATCCCGGCCTTCCGCCAGCTCCCGCTCCAGCGCCTCCACCCGCCGCCGGACCCGCGCCGCCCGGGCCTCCAGCGCCTCGCGCAGCTCGGCGAGCTCCGGGCTCTCCCGCTCGACGACGGGCTCGCCCCCGTCCGCGGCGCCGTCGCCCTCCGCGGCATACGACGACCAGCCCTCCTCGGCCGCGAGCGAGGCCCGCATCCCGGCCAGCAGGGAGGCGGTCCGGCGCGCGTCCTCCCGTCCCAGCGAGCGCACGTAGGGCTGGAGGCCCGTCGGCTCCTCCAGGAGCCAGGCCTCGGGCTCGGCGTCCCTGAGCGCCAGGTAGCGCTCGCGGGCCGCCTCCAGCGCCTCGGGATCGTCGCCGGCCGCCGCGGCGCCGAGCACGTGCTCCACGTTGACGCCGCTCAGCCACGCCACCGACCGCAGCGCCGTGCCGCGCCGCTCGGGCGGGGGCACGTCGGCCAGCAGATCCCGCCAGGCCTCGGCGGTCGGCGTCTCCTCGCGCCAGCGACGATCGCCGCGCGGCGGCCGGTAGGGACGGCCGGGACGGAGCACGCGGTCCCCCGCCTCGCGCGGCCAGAGCGCGGCCCGGACGCGCCAGCCGGCTCCCTCCGCGTCGCCGCCGTCCCCGCCGCCGTCCTCGCCGCGGCCCTCGTCCTCCGCCTTCCGGACCAGCACCAGGTTCCACTGGTTGGTCATCAGCTCGAGCACGATCCGGAGCGTGGCGCCCTCCGGCCCGGCGGGGGGCGCCTCCAGCACCAGCATCCGCTCGTCGTCGGGCGCGAAGACCCGCTCCAGCCGCTGTCCGTCGAGCGGGACCGACGCCTCGCCGTGGGCGGCCTCGGTCTCGACGACCTGGCCGGCCTCGGGGTGGAGCAGCGCGAGCAGCCCCGGATCCTCGCGGAAGCGGATCGTCGCGAGCCTGCGGTCCCGGTTCAGCAACAGATCACGGAGGCGCCGGCCGCGGTGGCGCCGGCCGAGCTCGAGCGCGAGGGAGCGGCAGAGGAGGGGGTCGTAGCGTAGCGGCACGTGGGGTATATTCCGGCTCGCTCGCCACGCCGTCCAGCCGGTCGCGAAGCCTCGTTCCCACGGGAGGTCGTTCGAGGGTGACGCAGCGGGACTCCAGCGACGCGGGCGATCGCGTCCGGGCGAGCGACCTCCTCGAGAGGAAGCGGAGGGGCGAGCGGATCGCGGTGCTCACCTGCTACGACCACCTCTTCGCGCGCCTCCTCGACGGCTCGGGGATCGACGTCGTCCTGGTGGGCGACTCCCTGGGCCAGGTGATCCTCGGCTACGAATCGACCCTGCCCGTCACCGTCGAGCAGATGGTCCACCACACCGCCGCCGTCCGCCGGGGCCTGGAGCGTCCGCTCCTGGTCGCGGACATGCCCTTCATGAGCTACCAGCCGGGCGACGACGAGGCGCTCCGCGGCGCGGGACGGCTCGTGAAGGAGGGCGGGGCGGAGGCGGTCAAGGTGGAGGGCGGCGACGAGGCCACCCTCGAGCGGGTCCGGGCCCTGGTCGGCGCCGGGATCCCGGTGATGGGCCATCTCGGGCTCACCCCCCAGTCGGTGCACCGGTTCGGGGGCTACGGCGTGCGGGGCCGCGAGCCCGAGGAGGCCGACCGCATCCGGCGACAGGCGCGCGCCCTCGAGGAGGCGGGATGCTTCTCCCTGGTGCTGGAGATGGTGCCCACCCCCCTGGCGCGCGACGTCACCGGGGCGCTCGAGATCCCGACGATCGGGATCGGCGCGGGGCCGGCCTGCGACGGGCAGGTGCTCGTCCTCCCCGACATGCTGGGGCTCAACGAGGGCTTCGAGCCCCGCTTCCTGCGCCGGTTCGCGGAGCTGGGGCCGGAGGTGCGCGCGGCGGTGGGCGACGCCGTCGAGGCGGTCCGGTCGGGCGACTATCCGTCGGAGGAGGAGAGCTACGAGCCGTGAGCGCGAAATCGCCGCGACTCGAGCGGACGGTGGAGGGGGTGCGCGCGGCGGTGGAGGCGTTCCGCGAGCGCGGTGCCGGCCCCGTCGCGTTCGTGCCCACGATGGGCGCGCTCCACGAGGGCCACCTCAGCCTACTCGACCGGGCGCGGGAGGTGGGCGGATCGGTGGTGCTGTCGATCTTCGTGAACCCGACCCAGTTCGGACCCGACGAGGACTACGACGCCTATCCGAGGGACCTCGACGCCGACCTCTCTCTGGCGCGGGCGCGGGGCGCCGACCTGGTGTTCGCCCCGCCGGCCTCCGAGATGTATCCGACCGCGCAGACGATCTGGGTCGACCCCGGCCCGCTGGCCGAGCGGCTGTGCGGGCGCCACCGGCCTGGGCACTTCCGGGGCGTGCTGACCGTGGTGCTGAAGCTGCTCGAGGTCGTGCGCCCGGACGTCGCCGTGTTCGGCCGGAAGGACTTCCAGCAGTCGGTGCTCGTCCGGGCGATGGTCCGGCAGCTGAACGTGCCCGTCACGATCGAGACGGCGCCGATCGTCCGGGAGGCGGACGGGCTGGCGATGAGCTCCCGGAACGCCTACCTGTCCGACGAGGAGCGCGCGGCCGCCCGCTCGCTCTCGGAGGCGCTCCGGACGGTCCGCTCGCTCTTCGACGGCGGGGAGCGGGATCCCGAGGCGCTCGGCCGCGCCGCGCGGTCGCGGATGGTCGAGGCGGGGGCCGAGCCCGAGTACGTAGCGATCGTGGACCCCGCGACGCTCGAGCGGGTGGAACTCGCCGGCGGCGGCGCTGTTTGTGCCATCGCGGCGCACGTCGGCGACACCCGCCTCATCGACAACGCACCGCTCCAGGGTCCCTGCAGCCTCTGAGGTGATACGATGCGACGCACCCTCCTCAAGTCGAAGCTCCACGGCGCGACGCTCACCGGGACCGATCTGCACTACGAGGGCTCGATCGCGCTCGACCGGGAGCTGATGGAGGCCGCCGACCTGGTCGCGGCCGAGAAGGTCCAGGTGCTGAACGTCGCCACCGGTGCGCGGCTGGAGACCTACGTCATCGAGGCGCAGGCGGGGAGCGGCGAGGTCCGACTGAACGGGCCGGCCGCGCGGTCGGGCCAGCCCGGGGACCGTGTCATCGTGGCGAGCTACGCCGTCTACGAGGAGGACGAGGTCGCCGACCATCGCCCCCTGGTCGTTCGGCTGGACGAGGAGAACCGGCCGCTCGGCGGGAAGCTGCGGTCGGAGGGCGGCGCGTGAGGGGCGCTCGCCGGTGACGCGGGCCTCGACGTCGCTCCACCCGCTCGTCGCCGCCGTCGGGCGGGACGGGCGTCTCCCCGCGTGGGCCCGGATGTCGGAGGACCGCCGCGCCCACGTCGAGCGGGTCGTCGATCTGATGGACGGCTGGGGGGAGGAGCTCGAGCTCGCGGACGCCGAGCGCGTCCGCTGGCGCGCGGCGGCCCGGCTCCACGACGCACTGCGGGGGGCGGGCGAGGAGGAGCTCCGCTTCTGGTCCGATCGCGACGGCCCGACCGCGCTGCTGCACGGGCCGGCCTGCGCGCGGCGCCTCGAGGAGGAGGGTGTCGAGGATGACGAGCTCGTGGCGGCGGTCGAGTTCCACACGCTGGGCCACCCCGGAATGGGCCGCCTCGGCCGCCACCTCTACCTGGCCGACTTCCTCGAGCCGGGCCGCTCCTTCCTCCCCGAGGTGCGCGAGCGGCTCCGGCTGCTCATGCCGGAGAGGGCCCTGGAGACCCTCCTCTCGGTCGTCGCCCTGCGGATCGCGCATCGGCTGGAGGTGCGGGGCCCGGTGGCTCCCGAGACGACCGCCTTCTGGAACCGGCTGCTGGAGGAGTCGGCCGGGATCGGGGCGACGGGGCAGGCTGCGGCCGGCGAGGGTGCGGCCGAGGGAGGGACGGCGCCGTGAAGGAGCGCCTGATCACGGCGGCGGCGGTGGTCAGCCTGCTCGGGGCGGGCTTCCTGCTCGGCTCCTTCTGGCTCGAGTGGCGCGACGTGCCGCTCGGGGAATCGGGGGACAGCCTTCGGACGACCGTCGGCAACGTGCCGGCCGGCTGGGAGGACCGGGTCCGGGTGGAGGTGCTCAACGGGTACGGCGAGCCCGGCGCGGCGAGCGCGGCGGCCGGCCGGCTCCGGGACATGGGCTTCGACGTGGTCTACTTCGGGAACGCCGCGTCCTTCGAGCACGACAGCACGGTCGTGCTGCTCCGCTCCGACGACCGGAGCGGCGTGCTCCGGGTGGCCGACTCCCTGGGCGTCGGAGGGATCGACGCCCGACCCGAGCCCGGCCTCCGGCTGGACGGCACGGTCCTGCTGGGCCCGGACTGGGAGCGGCGGATCCGGGAGCGGCGGGAGCGCGCGCGGAAAGCCGCCCCGGCGGACACGTCCCTGCTCGAGACGCTCCGCAGGAGGGTGGGACTCTGAGTCGCCCGCTCCCCGCGGCGCGATCAGGCGGCGCCGTCGCCCTCCTCGAGCCGCAGCTGGCCGCACGCGGCCGCGATGTCCCGGCCTCTGGGCTCCCGCACGGCGGCGCTGATCCCGTGACGGTGGAGCGTGCGGGCGAAGCCGACGATCCGCTCCTTCGAGCTCGGCTCCCACTCCCGGTCGGGGATCGGGTTCCAGGGGATGAGGTTCACGAAGCAGGTCAGGTCCTCGAGCCGCTCGGCGAGGCGCGCGGCGAGCTCGTCGGAGTCGTTGACGCCGGCGATCATCGTGTACTCGATGCTCACGCGGCGCCCGGTCCGCTCCTGGTAGGTGCGGATCGCGTCCATCAGCTCGGGCAGTGGATAGCGCCGCTCGACCGGCATGAGCTCGGCCCGGATCTCCGATACCGGGGCGTGCAGCGAGACGGCCAGCCCGAACTGCTCGGGACGCTCCGACAGCGCCAGGATGCCGGGCACCAGGCCGACCGTGGAGACGGTGATCCGGCGGGCGCCCAGCCCGAAGCCCTCGTGGAGCACCTCGAGGGAGCGGAAGACGGCGTCCGCGTTCGCGAAGGGCTCGCCCTGGCCCATGTAGACCACGTTCGTGATGGCACGGCCGGTCTCGCGCTCGGCGAAGCGCGCCGCGTCCCGGTACTGGGCGACGATCTCGCCGGCCGAGAGCTGCCCGTGGAGCCCCATCGACCCCGTGGCGCAGAACCGGCAGGCCAGCGCGCACCCGGCCTGGGAGGAGAGGCAGAGGGTGAGCCGGTCGTCGGTCGGGATGAGCACGGACTCGACGCGCTCGCCGCCCGGCGTGGCCCACAGGTGCTTCACGGTGCCGTCCTCCGAGCGGGCGGTCGCCGCTGCCTCGAGGGGGGTGAGCGAGAAGTCGGCCGCCATCGACGTCCGCAGCGCCTCGGGGAGGGTGGTCATCGCCTCGAAGCGGACCGCGCGCTTCTCGAACACCCAGTTGGCGACCTGCTCGACGCGGAAGGAGGGCTCCCCCCGCTCCTCCAGCCAGGGACCGAGCTCGGCGGCCAGGCGGTCCGGGGTCAGGCCGAGCAGGGAGGTGCCCGAGGCGGGCGCGTCGGCTCGGACGGTGGGGGCGCTCATGGGGCTCCGGTTGCCACGATTCCTGGGCGCTCCGTACTTTTCGCCGCTCTTGTACGCGACACGCCGAACCTCCGTTCCCTCCGCTCCCCCGGTCCCCGCCGCCCGTCGTGGGCGTGACGGCGCGGCTCGGCCCCTGGCGGCTGCCGCTCGCCTGGGCCCTGGTGATCCTCGTGGCGACGTCGGTGCCGTTGCCGGCGCCCGACTGGCGGAGCACCGGGCTGCCGCTCGACAAGGTGGTGCACTGCGCCCTCTACCTCGGCCTCGGCTGGGGCTCGGCACGGGCGCTGCGGCGCACCGGGCGGAGCGGCGTCGTCCCGGTCCTGGTCACCCTCGCCGCCGGGATGCTCTTCGCGGCCGCCGACGAGGCCCACCAGGGCTGGCTCGTGTGGCGGACGCCGAGCGTGGCCGATTGGCTGGCCGACGTGATCGGGCTCGCCGCCGGCGTGGCGCTCGGGGCGGCCACGACGCGGCCGGCCGGAGCGGAGGAGGCGGCGGAGCGATGAACCCCACCGGGCGGAGGTACGGACCGGCATGAGCGGATCGGAGACCGATGCCGGGGGCGGCGACGTCCCGGCCACCGGGCTGCGGGACGCCGGGTGCGGCGCGCTCGACCGCGGCTGGGTGGGCCGCGACGTCGCCCTGGCCGGCTGGGTGCACGGCCGCCGCGACCTGGGCGGGGTGCACTTCGTGGACCTGCGGGACCGCTCGGGACGGATCCAGCTGGCCTTCCGTCCGGAAGAGAGCCCGGCGGCGGTGCTGGAGGCGGCCGGCGCGCTGGCTCCCGAGGACGTCCTGCGGGTGACGGGCCGGGTGGTGGAGCGGCCGGCCGAGGCGATCAACCCCGACCTGGCCACCGGCGAGGTGGAGGTCCGGGTCGACGGGCTGCGTCGGCTCAGCGCCGCCGGGGAGCTCCCGATCCTCGTCAACGTTCCCCCCGAGGAGACCCTGCCCTCCGAGGAGCTCCGGCTTCGGCACCGCCACCTCGACCTGCGGCGTCCCGAGATGCTGGAGCACTTCCGCGTCCGCCACCGCGCCGTCGCCGCCGCCCGCCGGGCGCTCGACGGGGAGGGGTTCCTCGAGGTCGAGACGCCGCTGCTGACGCGTCGGACGCCGGAGGGAGCGCGCGACTTCCTGGTGCCGAGCCGGGAGCACCCGGGCGAGTGCTACGCGCTCCCCCAGTCCCCCCAGCTCTACAAGCAGGTCCTCATGGCGTCCGGCTTCGACCGCTACTACCAGGTGGCCCGCTGCCTCCGGGACGAGGACCTGAGGGCCGACCGCCAGCCGGAGTTCACGCAGGTGGACGTCGAGATGTCGTTCGTGGAGCAGGACGACGTGCTCGGCGTGTGCGAGCGGATGCTGGCGGCGATGTGGCGCGAGGGCGCCGGGGCGGAGCTCGACCTCCCCTTCCCGCGCCTCACCCACGCGGAGGCGATGGAGCGCTACGGCACCGACAAGCCCGACCTCCGGATCGCGTGGGAGATCGAGGACCTCTCGGACACCCTCGCCGGGCGCGGCTTCCGGATCTTCGACGGCGCCGTCGCGGACGGTGGACGCGTGCGGGGGATCGTCGTGGAGGGGGGCGCCGCCCTCTCGCGATCGGAGCTGGACCGCCTCGACGAGACGGCCCGGGAGCGCGGGGCGAAGGGCTCCCTCTGGCTGCGCCAGGGCGAGGACGGCTGGTCGGGGCCGGCGGCCCGTGCCGTCGACGACGAGGCGGAGCGGCTGCTCCGGGAGCGCCACGGCGTGGGGTCGGACGACCTCGTGCTGCTGGTGGCGGGCCCGGACCGGGAGACCTCCCCGGCCCTGGACGCGCTCCGCAGGAGGAGCGCGGAGCTGGTGGGGGCGGTCGCGTCCGGAGAGGACGCCTGGCTCTGGGTGACCGACTTCCCGCTGTTCGTGCGGGATCCCGAGACCGGCGAGCCGACGCCCACGCACCACCCCTTCACGCTTCCCGACACGGACGATCCCGACCGGATCCGGGAGGCGCCGCTGTCGGTCGGCTCGCGGGCCTACGACGTGGTGTACAACGGCCACGAGCTGTGCAGCGGGAGCCTCCGCTGCCACGACCGCGAGCTCCAGCGCGCCATCCTCGAGGTGATCGGCATCGACCGCGACGAGGCGAACGACCGGTTCGGCTTCCTGCTCGAGGTCTTCCGCCACGGCGTCCCGCCGCACGGCGGCTTCGCGCTGGGCGTGGACCGGACGGTCGCGCTCATGACGGGGAACGCCTCGATTCGCGAGGTGATCGCGTTCCCGAAGACCGCGGCGGGCCGGGCCCTGCTCGAGGGCGCGCCCTCGCGGGTGAGCCCCGCCGAGCTGGAGGAGCTCGGCCTCACGACGCTCGACCGGACATCGGGAGGAGGGACGTGACGCAGGCATCTTCGGAGGACATGGTCGAACACCGGCTGTCGGCGGAGGGCGCCGACCAGCTCCTGCTGGCCGGTGTGAACGACGCTCACCTCGAGACGGTGGCGCGGCTGTTCGACTGCGACGTGGTGCTCCGCAGCGACGAGCTGATCCTCTCGGGGCCGCGCGAGGACGTGGAGAAGTGCGTCCCCGTGGTCGAACGGATGCTGGAGATGGCGCGCATGCGGCGCTCCTTCACCGAGGCGGACGTGGAGCAGATGGCGGACGACTCGGCGGCGGGCGAGCTGGAGGCGCGCGAGCCCGGCGAGGACGAGGAGGAGCTGGTCCTCCCGGCGGCGCGCAAGATCATCCGTCCCAAGTCCAGCGGCCAGCGACGCTACGTCCGCGCCATGCGCGACTACGACATCACGGTCGGCATCGGGCCGGCCGGGACCGGCAAGACCTACCTGGCCGTGGCGATGGGCGTCGCCGAGCTGTACCGGAAGCGGGTGCGGAAGATCATCCTCACCCGCCCCGCGGTGGAGGCCGAGGAGGCGCTCGGCTTCCTCCCCGGGGACATCCGCGAGAAGATGGACCCCTACCTCCGGCCGCTCTACGACGCGCTGGAGGACATGATGCCGCCCGAGCGGGTCCGGCGGGCCATGGAGGAGCACACGATCGAGATCGCCCCGCTGGCCTACATGCGCGGCCGCACCCTCTCCGACGCCTTCATCATCCTGGACGAGGCCCAGAACGCGACCACCGCCCAGATGAAGATGTTCCTCACCCGACTGGGTCTGAACTCGAAGACGGTGATCACCGGCGACAAGACCCAGATCGACCTCTCGGATCCCCGGGACTCGGGCCTCCTGGAGATCGAGCGGATCCTCAGCGGGATCGAGGGCATCGCCTTCGTCTACCTGGACGAGCGCGACGTCGTGCGCCACCGGCTGGTCAAGGAGATCATCCGGGCCTACGCCGAGGGAGGGACGGACACGTGACGAACGGTCGCTCCGCGTCCGACGACGGCGGCGCGCTGGCCGCCCTCAGCGGCGACCCCGGGACCGACTGGCGGAGCCGGTTCGTCCACCACGGCGGCCGCGTCGCGGTCGTGCTCCTGGTGGCGCTGCTCGTCCCGATCCTCTTCCCCCGGTCGCCCCTGCCGCGCTTCTCGCACCTCGAGGAGGGGACGGTCGCCGACGAGGACGTGATCGCCGACATCTCCTTCCCGGTCCAGAAGTCCCCGGACCGGCTCGCCGACGAGCGCCGCGAGGCCGAGCGGAGCGTGACCCCCATCTTCCAGCTCCGTCCCGGCCTCGCCGATTCCTCGGCGTTCCGGGCCCGCAGGCTCTTCGCCTCGATGGACAGCGTCGACCGCGGCGCGGGGACCGACACCGCGGCGCTCCGGACGGTGGCGGAGCGGCACGGGGTCGACCCGACGGCCGCCCAGCTCGTCCTGCTGGCGGACTCCATGCGGCGCGCCGCCCAACGGGAGGCCCTCCTGGACACCTTCCGCGAGCTCCTGCCGCGCGGCGTCGCGCCCACCTCGCAGAGGCTCGAGGTCACCGGCGGCCGCGCGCTCGTGCGGGGCCCCGACCGCGACCGGCGGATCGACGCCGACTCGATCATCACCCTGGGCCATTACTACCAGCTCGCCGGAGAGCGGGCGCCCGAGACGCTCGGCGCCGAGGGCCTGCAGCTCCACCAGACGCTGGTGGTCGGCCTCTCCGAGCCGACGCTGGAGCTGGACCGGACCGCCACCGAGGCGGCGCGCCGCCAGGCGCGGCAGGCGGTCGAGACCGACGCCGGGCACGTGCTCGAGGGCGAGCGGATCGTGACCGCGCACGAGCGGATCGGCGCGGCCGAGGTGCAGAAGCTCCGCGCCTACCGGACGGCGCTCCGGGATCGCGGCATGGTGGAAGTGGAGGGGGGGATCGTCCGGGAGGCCGGCGCGGCGCTCTACGCCCTCCTGCTGGTCGGGCTGCTGGCCGGCGTGATGCTCTTCTTCCGGACCGACGTCTACCGGGACATGCGCGGCTTCCTGATCGTCACGAGCCTGACGGCGGTCGTCCTGTTCGGGGCCAGCCTCGCCGCCGACGCCGCCACGCCGGCCGCCCTGGTGCCGGTCGCGCTCGCCGCGCTCGTCGTCGGGACCCTGTACGACGGCCTGCTGGCCTTCGCCGTGGTGGCCGTCATCGCGGGCCTGCTCGTCGGCCAGCCCGACTTCGCGGGCCCCGCCACGCCCTTCCTCACGCTGGCCGCGGGCGCGGCCGCCGCCTTCGGCGTTCGGGGCGTGCGCCGGCGCACCGACGCCTGGATCCTGATCGCGGCCATCACCGGCGCCTACGCGCTCGGCGGCCTCTCGCTGGCGCTGATGCGCACGCTGCCCCTCGGGGAGGCTCTCGCGATCGCCGGCTGGGGCACGGCCAACGCGACCGCGTGCACCCTCCTCGCTGTCGGCGTCCTGATCCCGATGCTCGAGAGCGTCACCGGCATCATCACCGAGCAGACGCTCCTCGAGCTGTGCGACCTCAATCGGCCGCTCCTCCGCCGGCTCTCCCGGGACGCTCCGGGCACCTACGCCCACACGATCAACGTGGCCAACCTCACCGAGTCGGCCTGCTCGGCCATCGGCGCCGACGCGCTGCTGGCGCGGGCCGGGACCTACTATCACGACATCGGGAAGATGTCCCACCCGCAGTTCTTCATCGAGAACCAGCCGAAGGGCCGGAACCCTCACGATCGGCTCTCCCCCAGGAAGAGCGCCGACGTGATCCGGTCGCACGTCAGCGAGGGGCTGAAGATGGCGCGGGAGGCCCGGCTCCCGGACGTGATCCAGGACTTCGTGCGCGAGCACCACGGCACGACGCCGATCGCGTTCTTCCTCGAGAAGGCGCGCGGCGAGTGCGCCGAGGGCGTCGAACCGTGCGCGGAGGACTTCTGCTACGAGGGTCCGAAGCCGCGCTCGCGGGAGACCGCCGTGCTGATGCTCGCGGACGGCGTCGAGTCGACCGTCCGCTCGCTCGACGACCCCTCGCCGGAGGGGATCCGCTCCTGCGTCGACGGGATCGTGCGGGCGCGGCTCGAGAGCGGACAGCTCGACGAGGCGCCGCTGACCCTCCGGGAGGTCGACCGGGTGAAGCGGGAGTTCGTACGGGTGCTGACGGGCATCTACCACCACCGGATCGACTACCCGGACTCCGAGCCCGGACCGCCGCCCGAGCCGACGTCCGCGGAGGACGGCGAGCCGCCGGCCCCGGCGGACGGAACCGGTCCCGGGGCTTTCCTGCCCGGCCCGCGGGCGCGCCGGGGCTCCCGCTCGGCCGCCGGAGGCGGCTCCACGATGCCCCTGGAGGGACGATCGGAGGAGGCGTGACCGCGGATTCGCTCCGCGTGGAGCTGAACCGGCTGGAGCGCTGGAGCGACGAGGTCCCCGACCTCGCCGAGCTGCTCGAGCGGGCGGCGCGCCTCGCGATCGGGACGTCGGAGCGGCGGACGGGCGGCAGCATCTCGGTCACCCTGCTCGGCGACGACGAGATCGCGGAGATGAACCGCCGCTGGCTGGGCCGCTCCGAGCCCACCGACGTGATCTCCTTCGAGCTCGGCGACGACGAGCTGATGGCGGACGTCTACGTCGCCCCCGAGGTGGCGCGGCGCCGCGCGGCCGAGGCCGGGGTGTCGCTCCGCGAGGAGCTGGCGCGGTTGACGGTGCACGGGGCCCTCCACGCGCTCGGGCACGACCATCCGGAGGGCGAGGACCGCTGGGAATCGCCCATGTACCGGCTCCAGGAGCGTCTGGTGGCGCGCGCCGCCGGGAGCGAGTAGCCTCCGGTCGTCCCGTCCGCCCGCTCCGCGGGCCGGGGCGCCGACCACGCCGTCCGACCGTCATCGCGACCACGGAGGGGATTCTTGCTCGGCCGTCTCCTGGGAGCTCTCCGCCGCTATCTGATCACCGGCCTCATCGTGGTGGCGCCGCTCGGCGTGACGGCCTTCGTGCTGGTCTGGCTCTTCCAACGGCTCGACTCCCTGCTGGGACGCTACGTCACCACCCTCGGGATCGAGCGCTTCCCCGGGCTCGGTCTCCTCGTGCTCGTGATCCTGCTCGTCTTCACCGGGTGGATGCTCCGGTGGGCCGTCGGCCGGAAGCTGGTGGGGTGGTGGAACACCGCGCTCTCCCGCTTCCCCCTCACGCGCTCCGTCTACAACGCCAGCTCGCAGATCGCCCAGACGGTGCTCGCCCGGGAGGACAAGCTCTTCCGGAGCTGCGCGCTCGTCGAGTGGCCGGTGGGCGACGCCTGGTCGCTCGTCTTCGTCACCGCGCGCGCACCCGACGTGGTGGAGTCGATCCTCGGGGGCGCGGGCATCACGGTCTTCCTGCCGACGGCCCCCAACCCGGCTTCCGGCTACCTGATGATGTTCCCCTCCGACCGGGTCCGGATGCTCGAGATGAGCGTCGAGGACGGCATGAAGATGGTGCTCTCCGCGGGCGCGGTGAGCCCGGGCCGGGAGGATCGTCCGATGGGCGGGCTCGACCTGGAGAAGCTCGTGCGGGAGGCCTCCCGGCGTGAGCCGGGGCCCGGCGTGCGGCGTCCGGGCCGCGGCCGCCGCCCCGAGGAGGACGGGCCCGGGGAGGGGGACGAGGGATGACCGGCCCCGACGAACGGCTCGAGCGGCTCCTCGACCGGGGGGACGAGGAGGGCCTCCGCGAGCTCGCCTCCGAGCTCCACCCGAGCGACGTGGCCGACCTGCTGGAGCACATGGACGAGCAGGCGCGCGTCCGGCTGCTGACCGGGCTCCCCGCCGGCGTGGCCTCGGAGGCGCTCGCCGAGATGGAGGACGTCGAGAACCCGGGCGAGCTGCTGGCCCTGCTCGAGCCCGACCGGATCGCCGAGCTGGTCGCCGAGCTGCACGACGACGACGCCGCCGACCTGATCGGCGAGCTGGAGCC
>CAZEUW010000023.1:0-18749 GCA_964515425.1 uncultured Gemmatimonadota bacterium
CGGCGGGCCACGCCTGGCGGGCGAAGCTGCTGCTGAGCCTCGGCAAGCCGGGGGAGGCGCTTCGGAGCGCCGAGCGGGCCGTGGAGCTGGATCCGCTGTCCACGGAGAACCTGGGGACGCTCGTGTTCGCCCACCTCGCCGCCGGCGATCCGGACCGAGCGCTTGCGGTGGGTCGCAGGGCGACCGAGCTCAACGAAGCGTCCGAGGGCCCGTCCGTCTACGAGAGGCTAGCTCTCTCGCATCTGCCGGACGTGGAGGAGCTTCGCACGGCGACCCGAGCGGCGGGCCTCGACGCCGGTAGCGCCGTGATCCTCGCGGCACGGCTGGTGGAGACGGGCGACTCGATCCCGGCCCGAGATTTCCTGGCGCGCTCCGACGAAGCCGAGAATCCCTTCTTCGTCGCCTGGATGCACGCGGCCCTCGGCGAACCCGACAGCGCGCTCGCCGTTCTCCGGCGCCACTACCCACGCGAGGAGCGCGTCTGGGACCCGCCCTACGCGATCTACGTCCGCTACTTCTGGCCCCGGACGCTCGGTCGGGTTCGCGACCTGGAGGGCTACGCCGACCTCATCTCGGAGATGAACCGTTACTGGGGCCTGAGCCCGGACGGCAGCCTGCCGAGCGGGAGCGGATAGGGGCCGGCCAGCCCGACGGGTCGATCACGCAGGGGTGTCGGCTGCGGCCCGGGTGCGAACTCGATGGCCGAAGGGAGCGAGCGCTTCACGTCCCGCTCCGCACCTTGTTCTCGTCGATGGCGAGGCGAAGGCCGTCGGAGATCGAGACGAACCAGATGTAGCCGTTGCTGGTGTTCTCGGCGTCGAAGTCCGAGGCCGATTCCCCGGTGATGAGGGTTTCGCCCACCGGCTCCGAGAAGAGGACGCGGCCGTTCCGCATCAGCTCGAACTCCGCCGCGAGCTTCCCGTCCGCGTCACTGGTGAAGGTGTGGCGGAAGGTGTACCAGCCCGCCTCGGTCACCTGCTCGCCCGCGACGGTCAGGGCTCCGCTCGCCTTGGCGACCGGAAGGAAGAAGTAGCGGAAGTTGGGGAAGTCCTCGTCCAGCACCTGGAAGCTGACCGCGTAGCCGAAGCTCGTGCCATCGGCCCACGTCGGATCCAGGTAGACGTCCACCTGGTTCACGTAGCCGCCGGTCGGGAAGGCGGTGCTGAACAGCGCCGGGTCGGCGGACGCCGGGGCGCTCCCGTCCGGGAAGAATGGCTTGTAGAAGTCGTTGCACGCACCGTGCTCGACGACCGCGTACGCCCGGCCGGCGGACGGCGCGACGGCTCCGCTTCGACGGTCGACCCGCTCGATGGTCCCGCACCAGCCGAACGGCCCCGGATCCTCCTGGGTGACCCAGCCGTCGGTGTCGTGCTGGAACCCCTGGTGCCAGTTCTGGAAGGGGGCGTCGGAGTTCGTCATCGAGGAGGACGAAGCCGCCGTGAGCGGTCCGGTGACCTCCGCGGTCGGGGCGGGCTCCGTGGTCGAGTCGGTGTCGGTGCCCGTCGGCGCCTCGTCGCAGGCCGCCGTGGTGAGCCCGAGCACGAGCGTGAGAGCGAGCAGTTTCCGCATCGTCTGCCTCCCGATCTTCATACGTGGTGTGGCCGCGTCGTTCATCGGCGTGCGTGAGCGCGTCGCCGCCGGCGCGCCGTCGAGACGTGCCGCGTCGCGACGCGGGTCGGAAGGCTAGGGACGCGCCGTTTCCTGGACCTTTTACGAGCGTTTCCGTACATTTCACGCCCGTTTCCACGGACCCGCTACGGTCCGGACGAGGGGATGAAATGCCCTACCAGCTCAGGGCCTTCGGCGGTCTCGACCTGCGAGAGCCGGACGGATCGCCGGCGGAGCCGATGCTCGCCCATTCGAAGGGCATGGCGCTGCTGGCCGTCCTCGCCGTGGAGGCGCGCGAGGAGCCGGTGTCACGGAGCCGGGTGGCCGCGCTGCTGTGGCCCGACCGGCCCGAGGAGCGTTCCCAGAACGCGCTCCGGATCACGCTCACCCGCATCCGAAAGGACGCGGACCCGGGGCTGGTCGCCGGCAAACGCGAGTCGACGCTTCGGCTCGACCCCGAGCTCGTCGACGTCGACTTGTGGGCCTTCGACGACGCCCGGGCGGAGGACGACCCACGGCGGGCGCTCGAGCACTACCGTGGGCACTTCCTCGAAGGGTTCCGGGTCGACGACGCCCCGCCCTTCGAGCGGTGGGCGGACGAGATGCGGGAACGCTGCCGCGACCGGGCGTACGAGGCCGCGCTGGCGGGCGGAGCCGACGCTCGGCGGCGCGGCGACCTCTCGGAGGCTGCCGAGCGATACCGCGAGGCGCACCGTCTGCGACCCCTGCGGGAGGACGCGGTCGCCGGACTGATCCAGGTGCTGGCCGAGCGGGGCCGGGAGGCGGAAGCGCTCCGCACCTTCCAGGACTTTCGGGACCGCCGGTGGGACCAGCTCGACCTGGAGCCCTCCGAGGAGCTCCAGGGGTGGGTCGACCGGATCCGCGCGGGAGAGCTCGCTCCTGCGAGCTCCGGGGAGGTCGACGAGAGCGACGGGGCCGCCGGGTCGCCCCCGACCGATCGGGAGCCGATGGACGGCGGCGCGGAACGCTCCCGGCGACTTCGATCTGTGTTGGCGATCGCGGCCAGCCTTCTGGCGGTCGCGGCGGGCTCGGTCGGTGCCTGGCACCTCCTGGGGATCGGAGGGACCGATTCTCCGGCGGCCGAGGCGCCTTCGGTGGCCGTCCTCCCGTTCGGCGCGATCGGGGAGGAGGAGCCGGGCTCTCTGGCCCGTGGCCTCCACAGCGACCTGCTCACCCGACTCTCGAGCGTCTCGGGCCTCGACGTCGTCTCCGGGACCTCGGTCCACCGGTTCCGCGGGGAGCGGCTCCCGCTTCCCGCGATCGCCGAGAGCCTCGGGGTCGACTGGATCGTCGAGGGCGCCGTGCAGCGGACGGACGATCAGGTCGGGGTCAACGTGCAGCTGATCGATCCCCGCACCGATCATCACGCCTGGGCCGAGACCTATCTGCGCGACTACACGGCGGAAGGGCTGATCGAGCTGCAGGGCGACATCGCCCGGCGCGTGTCGGAGGTCCTGGAGACCCGGCTGGCGGCCGGCGAGGCGACCCGCCTCTACCGTCAGTCGACCGGAAGTCTGGACGCGTACCGCTACCACATTCGGGGACGAAGCCTCGTCGAGGAGCGCACGGTGGAGGCGATGCGCCGTGGGCTCGACTATTTCGAGCAGGCGCTCGAGCAGGACTCGACGTACGCGCCGGCCTGGGCCGGCGTGGCCGACGCGCTCTCGCTCCTCGCCCATCACGGCGGAGTTCCGGCGGACTCGGCGATGCCCCTGGCCGGTGAGGCGGCCCGTCGTGCCCTGGAGCGCGATCCTGATCTGGCCGAAGCGCATCTGGCGCGCGGTCGCCTCTACATGTTCGAGCACGACGGGCCGGGCGCCCTCCGCCACTTCGAGCGCGCCGTCGAGCTCCGGCCCGGATACGCCGCCGCCCACGCGTGGCTCGCCAAGCTCCTCCTGACCCTCGGGCGGCCGGAGCGCTCGCTCGAGCACGTGGAGCGCGCCGTCGAGCTCGATCCCCTGTCCTGGGAGAACCAGGCGACGCTCTCCCTGGCCGCTCTGGCCAACGGCCGGTACGAGCGAGCCCTGCGCGCCGGACGTCGGACGACGGAGCTCAAGTCGCAGTTGGGCCGCGAGGTCCTTCCCTCGATGTACGAGGTGCTGGCACTGGTGCACCTCGACCGGACCCGGGAGTTGAAGCAGATCGCGCGCGAGGACGACCGCCCGGTGACCGCGCGGCCGTTCGAGGCGATAGAGCTGGCGGCGGGCGGTGACACGGCGCTGCTGGAGCGGCTTCGCGGCGGGGAGGGCCCGGTGATGCGGATCCCCTTCACCAGGGCCCTGCTCCACGCGGCCCTCGGCGCCCACGACAGCGCCTTCTCCGTGATTCGGGAGCACTTCCCGCGGGAGGAGGGGCTGTGGGAGATCGGAGGTCCGATCTTCCTCCGATATTACTGGCCGACGATCCTCTCGCCGCTGCGCCAGGACCCCCGCTGGGACGATTTCATCGCAGACGTCAACCGGTTCTGGGGCCTGGAGCCGGACGGGAGGCTTCCCGAGGAGGAGGGCGAGCTGGTGGTGGTGGGATAGACGCTACCCGGCCGATACGCCGTCGACCGCGTCGGAAATGACGAGCGTCGTGCGTATGGATGGGTGCATTGCTCAGTTTACGTATTTATGCCGATCTACTCTGACCGAGCGGCCGGCTCTGCCGGCTTCACCACCCGCCACGGCCTCCTCCTCGTTCTCGTCCTGCTGCTCGTCGCGGTCCTCGTGACCGCCGATGACGACGGTTCGGAGGAGCTGGCCGCCGCCGCGGCGGCCGACAGCACGCCGGGGGTCGTGTGGTCGGCGCCGATCGAGGTGGCCACCGGCCCGGCCGTGGTCGGGCCGTGGCGGATGAACGAGTCCGATTGGCGCTACGTGGATGACCCCTCGGTGGCCTTCGACGGGCGCGGCGGGATCGGCGTCACCTGGGTGGATCACCGGCGCATGGACGCCTTCTTCCAGCGCTACGGCCCCGAGGGGGAGCCGCTCCTCGAGGAGCCGGTCGACGTCTCTCGCCGGCCGGAGATCTTCACCTGGCTGCCGCGGCTGGCCTTCGCGTCCGACGACTCGGAGGCCGTCTACGTGCTGTGGCAGGAGGTCGTCTTCTCGGGCGGCACCCACGGCGGCGAGGCCTTCTTCGCGCGCTCCGTCGACGGCGGCCGGAGCTTCGAGACGCCGGTGAACCTGTCGAACTCCCCCGAGGGCGACGGGAAGGGCCGGCTGACCGAGGACGTGTGGCACAACGGGAGCCTGGACGTGGCGGTCGGGCCCGACGGCACCGTCCACACGGCGTGGACCGAATACGAGGGCCGGCTCTGGTACCGGCGCTCCACCGACCGCGGCGCGAGCTTCGAGCCGGCGGTGCTCGTGGCCGGCGGCGAGGAGGAGCCGCCCGCCCGGGGGCCGTCGGTCGCGGTCGGACGGGGCGAGACCGTGCACGTGGCCTGGACCGTGGGTGGAGCACAGGAGGCCGACCTCCGGATCGCCACCTCCTCGGACGGCGGCCGCAGCTTCGGCGAGCCGAGGGTCGTCGTCCCGAGCGACGGACACTCGGACGCCCCGAAGGTGGCCGTCGACGCCGACGGGACCCTCCACCTCGTGTGGAGCGAGGCGCCGGGTGGCATGTTCGCGCCCTCCCGGGTCCTGTACGCCCGCTCCGACGACGGCGGCCGCAGCTTCGAGTCGCCCCGCAGGATCGCGGACGGAATGGCCGGGGACCTCGCGGGGACGGGCTTTCCGTCGCTCGCGCTCGGATCCGACGGGAGCGTCCACCTCCTGTGGGAGCTCTTCCCGGAGCGCCGCCGCCGGCCGTGGGGACTCGGCTACGCCGTCTCCCGCGACGGCGGGGACGGCTTCACCGAGCCGGCGGTCGTACCGGGCACGGCCGAGTCCGGGCTGGGCGTCAACGGGAGCCTCCAGGGGCTGCTGACGCGTCAGATGGGCGTCGGCGCCGCCGGCCGGATAGCGGTGGTGAACAGCCGCATTCGGGAGGGGGAGGGGAGCCGGGTGCGGCTCTATCTGGGGCAGGACACGGTGCCGTAGCGGGGGCGCGTCGTGTCGGCTCGTCGTCCCCTCTTGAACTCGAATTCAAGGGGGCCGGGAGGAGTGACACCGCGTCCCGATCGGTCGTCCCGCCCTACCCGGCGCTCTACGCCCCGACCAGCCCCGCCACCACCGCGACCGCCGTCAGCGTGCTGAGCGCCCACGCTTCCCCCCTCGGCCGGTCGAGCAGGGAGCACTTCACCAGCGTGGCGCCGATCGGGACGGTGAAGAAGAAGATCACGACCATCGTGGTCGCCACGCCCTCCGTCCAGACCTCCAGCGGGTTCACCGCGATCCCCTGCAGCAGGTAAGGCGCCGCCACGTCGCGCCCGAAGTCGACCAGCCCGAAGAGCATCGAGGCGGCCACGCCGAGCTGCAGGTAGAGTCGGGTCTCGGTCCAGTTGCGCGGCCGGAAGATGGACGTGACCCAGCCGGTCACCGGTCGGGCCAGCCGGGCGAGCGCGCCCCCGGGGGCGTGGTTGTGATAGAAGACGTGCAGACGGAGGTCCCAGCGGACGAGGCCTCCCACCAGCGGGAGCTCCCGCCAGCGGTAGAGGCCCGCCGGCAGGTTGAGCATGAACACCATCCCGGCCACGACGGCCAGTCCCTTGTAGTCGCCCGTGCCACGGCTCGCCGCGCCCAACAACGCGCCCGTGAGCAGCAGGACCGCCACGTCGCCGACGAGTTCGCGGATCCGTCCGCGTCCCGGTGTCGCCCAGTCCGGGGGCGACGTCAGCGTCTCGCGGTCGACCGGTCCCATCGCGTCCAGCTCCACCGGCGGCCGACCGTCCCGCTCCCGCGCCTCCTGCTCCTCGTCGTGGGCGGCCACCATCCGGTCGAGGAGGAAGGCGTCCACGACCCACCAGATCAGGAGGCCGCCGCCGGTGAAGAGCATGAGGAGCGCGGTGCCGATCCTTCCCAGGTACAGCCGGTGCCCGCCCATGAAGCCCGTGAGGAGCCACAGGATCCAGGCCGTGACACGGGACTTCCGCGGGTGGTCGAACAGCCCCCCCAGCTCCTCCTCCGGGAGCGCTTGGAGGGTCGAGTCGAGGGGCTCGCGCGCGAGCTCGCCGAGGCCGCGGTCCCGCGGGGCCCGCCCCATTCGCTTCAGTAGCTTCGGATCTCCGCGCCGGCCAGCGCAGCGGCCATCGCCTCGAGCACGTCCGCGCCGCGCTCGCGGCCGCCGCGCAGCTGGACGAGGCCGCAGTCCGGGCAGGTGAGCGTCTCGGTCTCGACGGTGACTTCGACCGGCTCCGCCACTCCCTCCGGCGCGATCTCGGTCCTGACCGGAGACGGCTCGGCGTCGACGCCGACCAGGTCCCGGTTGCACGCCGCGCAGCGAAGAGAGCGGAACCAGAGGAAGCCGGTCTCCACCACCACCGGCAGGGCACCGCGCGCGAAGAGCGCTTCCACGAGGTCGACCCCGAAGTCCGGACGGGGCTCCGTGCGTTCGTGTCCCTCGGGGCAGGCGAGGATCGGCAGGCCGCTCAGCCGCACCAGGGTCGATCCGTCCCGGCCCTCGATCGTGTCGAGGGTGGCGGGAGAGAGCGGGGCGCCGCACCTGACGCAGTCGGGTCTGGACTCCATCTCGCGCGTCCTCCTCGCTCGATCGTCTCGGGGCGAGCGTCGGCCCGTCCCGTCGGCCTCCAACCTACGGGACGAGAGCGGCGGGTCGCGACGTCGGCCGCCCCCGTTTGCGGTGACCGGCCGGCTCTCGCTCTTTTAGGGACTCCTGCGGCCCGCTCCCGGCGGAGCGGACGGCCGTGACGACCGGATTCAGCCCGGAGAGGCGGGATGGAGCCCAGCGGGGAGACGCCGACGACGAGCGACGTCGTCGCGGTGTCGGTCCAGGTGAACGGCGAGCGCCGCGAGCGGTCGGTGGAGCCGCGGATGCTCCTGAGCGACTTCCTGCGTCACGAGCTGGGGCTCACCGGGACCCACGTGGGCTGCGAGCACGGCGTCTGCGGCGCCTGCACCGTGCTGCTGGACGGCGACCCGGTTCGCTCGTGCCTCCTCTTCGCCCCGCAGGTCGACGGTCTCGAGGTGCGTACCGTCGAGTCGCTGGCGCCCGACGCCGGCGCGGCAGACCGGGCCGGGACCGGCGACGGCGAGGGGGCGCTGCATCCGCTCCAGGCCGCCTTCCGGGAGAAGCACGGCCTTCAGTGCGGCTTCTGCACGCCCGGCATCCTCATGGCCGTGCTCCCCTTCCTCGAGGAGAACCCCCACCCGTCCGAGGCCGAGGTGCGCGAGCTGCTCTCGGGTCACCTCTGCCGCTGCACCGGCTACCAGTTCATCGTCGACGCGGTGCTCGAGGCCGCCGATCGGATGGCGGACGGCGGGGGCGCCGCGGCGGAGGTGGAACGGTGAGCGTGCGGGCCTTCGGCGAGCGGGTCCGCCGCAACGAGGACCCGCGGCTCCTCACCGGCCGGGCGCTGTTCGTGGACGACGTCCACCGCCCTGGGCTCGCGCACGCCGCTTTCCTCCGATCCGACCTCGCCCACGGCCGCATCCGGGGGATCGACGCCTCACGGGCGCGCGCCATGGAGGGGGTGGTGTCGGTCCACACCGCCGAAGACCTCGGCGACTACTGGCGGCCGGGGCCGCTGCTGGTGCCGCCGGTCCCGGCCGAGGAGCTCGAGTTCCACGAGCGCACGCAGGTCCCGCTCGCCCGGGACAAGGTGCGCCACGCCGGAGAGCCGCTGGCGGTGGTCGTGGCGGTGAGCCGCTACCGGGCCGAGGACGCCGTGGCCGCCATCGACGTCCAGATCGATCCCCTCCCGGCGGTGGTCGACCTCGAGCGCGCCCTGGATCCCGATGCGCCCCTCGTCCACGACGACCTCGACTCGAACCTCGCTGCCCGGGTGCGGCAGCGGAAGGGCGACTGGGAAGCGGCCCGGGCCGAGGCCGACCGCGTGGTCTCGGGCACCTTCCGCTACACCCGGGGCGCGGCCGCCGCGATCGAGAACCGCGGGGTGGTGGCCGACTGGGACGAGAAGCAGGGCGAGCTGACGATCTGGGACACCACGCAGGCGCCCGTGGCGATCCGGAACGGCCTCGCCGGCATGTTGGGGCTGTCGGAGTCGCAGGTGCGGGTGGTGGCACCTTTCATCGGCGGCGGCTTCGGCCCGAAGATCATGATGTTCTACCCGGAGGAGGTGCTCGTCCCCTGGCTGGCGCTCGAGCTCGGCCGGCCGGTGAAGTGGATCGAGGACCGCTACGAGAACTTCTTCGCCACCACCCAGGAGCGGGGACAGGTGCACGAGGCCGAGATGGCCCTCGCCGCCGATGGCACGATCCTCGGGATCCACGACCGCTTCCTCCACGACACCGGCGCCTACGACCCGTACGGGCTGACGGTGCCGATCAACAGCCAGTGCGAGCTGATCGGCCCCTACCGGGTGCCGAACTACGACAGCGAGTTCCGCGTCGCCTTCACCAACAAGACCGTCGTCACGCCGGTGCGCGGCGCGGGCCGCCAGCACGGCACCTTCGTGATGGAGCGGCTGATCGACCGGGCGGCCGCCGAGACGGGGATCGACCGGGTCGAGCTCCGGCGGCGCAATCTGCTCGCGCCGGAGGAATTCCCCGTCCACCACGAGATCCTCTACCAGGACGCCGCAGAGCTGGTCTACGACAGCGGCGACTACCTGCCGGCGCTCGAGGACGCCTGCGCCGCGATCGGCTACGACGACTTCGAGGCGGAGCGGGAGCGGGCCCGGGAGGAGGAGGGCGTCCTGCTCGGCCTGGGCGTGATCCCCTACACCGAGGGGACCGGCATCGGACCCTACGAGGGGGCCCGCGTCACCGTCGAGGCGTCCGGACAGGTGTCGGTCGCCACCGGCGTGGGCACCCAGGGGCAGGGCCACCACACCTCGCTCGCGCAGGTGGTGGCCGAGTCGCTCGGGGTCGCGGTCTCCGACGTCCGGGTGGTGACGGGGGACACGCGCGAGTTCCACTGGGGCACCGGCACCTTCGCCAGCCGCGGCGCCGTGGTGGCGGGCAACGCGTGCCACGCGGCCGCCCGCGCCGTGAGGGAGAAGGTGCTGGAGCACGCCTCGGAGGCGCTGGAGTGCGCGCCGGAGGACGTCGAGCTGGTCGACGGCGAGGCGCGCGTGAAGGGGGCGCCCTCGATGTCGATCGGGCTCGGGGAGCTGGCGGTCCGGGCCAACCCCCTCCGGGGTGCGGTGGAGCCCGGCACCAAGCCGGGCCTGGAGGCCGAGGCCTTCTTCGGGCCCTCCGGCGGCACCACGGCGAGCGGCGTCCACGCGCTCGTGCTCGCCGTCGACCCCGAGACCGCGCTCGCCGAGATCCGCCGCTACGTGGTGATCCACGACTGCGGCCGGGTCATCAACCCGCTCATCGTCGAGGGCCAGATCCACGGCGGCGTGGCGATGGGGATCGGCGACGCCTTCTACGAGGAGCTGGTCTACGACGAGGAGGGCCAGCTCGCCAACGCCTCCTTCATGGACTACCTGGTCCCGTCCGCCGGCGAGGTGCCCAGGATCGAGGTCGGACACCGCGAGACGCCGGCGCCCGGCAACGAGCTCGGCACGAAGGGTGTGGGGGAGGCGGGCGCGATCCCCGTCGCCTCCGCCTTCGCCCAGGCCGTCGACGACGCGCTGCGGGAGCACGGCGTGTTCGTGACCGAGATGCCGCTCGACCCGCGCCGGCTCTTCGAGCTGATGGAGGCGGCCGAGGTGGGCGACGCGCGGGCGTCGGACGGCGAGGACGCCGGATGAAGCCGGCCGGCTTCCGCTATCTCCGCCCGACGACGGTCGCGGAGGCCGTGGACGCGCTGGCCGAGGGGGGCGGGGACGCGCGCCCGCTGGCCGGCGGCCAGAGTCTGGTGCCGGCGATGAACTTCCGGCTCTCGACCCCGTCCGTGCTCGTGGATCTCAATCGGATCGAGGAGCTGGCCTTCGTCCGCGTCGAGGACGGCGAGCTCCGCATCGGGGCGATGACCCGGCAGCGGGCGGCGGAGACCAGCCCGGAGGTCGCCGCGACGGCCCCCCTGCTCGTCGAGGCGCTCGGCTGGGTCGGCCATCCACAGATCCGGAACCGCGGCACCGTGGGCGGGAGCCTCGCCCACGCCGACCCGGCCGCCGAGCTGCCGGCGGTGCTGCTCGCGCTCGACGGGCGCTGCCGGCTGGTCGGTCCCGACGGCGAGCGCTGGGTCGAGGCCGTCGACTTCTACACCGGCCTGTTCGGGACCGCCTGCGGTGAGGCCGAGCTGCTGGTCGAGACGGCGCTGCCGGTAGCGAGGGAGGGCGAAGGCGGGGCGTTCGAGGAGGCGGCGCGGCGGCACGGGGATTTCGCGCTGGCCGGCGTGGCCGCGTGGATCAGGCTGGACGCGCGCGGCCGCTGCGCCGAAGCGCGGCTGGGGCTGGTCGGCCTCGGACCCTGTCCCGTGCGGGCGGAGGAGGCGGCCGAGCTCCTGACGGGGGAAGCGCCGACCGCGGACGCCGTTGCGGAGGCCGCCCGCGTGCTGTCCGAGGAGGTGGACCCGCCCGACGACGTGCACGCCACACCCGCTTACCGCCGTCGGCTGGCCCGAGCGCTGGGACGGCGGGCGCTCGAGCGGGCCGCGGGCCCGGGCGCGGGGGGGGGCGCGCCCGGGGGGGGTGGGGGGGGCCCGCCCGGGCGGTGCCCGAGCTGATCCGCCGCGCGCGGGACTTCGCCGACCGGGTGGCGATCCGGGACGGCGACGGCGCTCACGGCTACGGCGAGCTGCTGGGGGCCTCCGCCCTCGTCACGCGGCACCTGCTGGCCGGCCGCGCGGTGCCCGGCGGCGACCTCGAGGGCGCCCGGGTGGCCTTCATGGTCGAGCCGGGCTTCGGCTACGCCGCCGTGCAGTGGGGCATCTGGCGGGCCGGCGGGGTCGCCGTCCCGCTCTGCCTCTTCCATCCCGCCCCCGAGCTCGCGCACGTGCTCGACGACGCCGGGGCGGCGGCCGTGGTCGCCGACCGCTCCCATCGGGAGACGGCGTTCCCCCTGGCCGAGGAGCGCGGCCTGCCGGCGCTGGAGGTCGAGCGGGTGATCCGTGGCACCGGGCCGGCGGCGCCCGTCTCGGTGCTGCCCGACGTCGAGCCCGAGCGGGCGGCGCTCCTCCTCTACACGAGCGGGACGACCGGCCGGCCGAAGGGCGTCGTCCACACCCACGCCACGCTCCGGGCGCAGGTCGTCTCCCTCGTGGAGGCGTGGGGCTGGACGGCGGAGGACGAGCTCCTCCACGTGCTCCCCCTCCACCACACGCACGGACTCGTGAACGGGCTGCTGTGCGCGCTCTGGTCGGGCGCCGCCTGCCGCATGCATCCCGGCTTCGAGGCCGCCGCCGTGTGGGAGGCGCTCGCGGGCGGAGATCCGGAGGTCCCGCCGGCAGAGGGGCGGCCGACGCTGTTCATGGGCGTCCCGACCATGTACGTGAAGCTGATCCGCCGCTGGCGCGCCGCCGGCGGCCAAGAGCGCGAGCGGCTGTCACGCGCCGCCCGCTCCCTCCGTCTGGCGGTCTCGGGCTCGGCGGCGCTGCCGGTGCCCGTGTTCGAGGCCTGGGAGGAGATCGCGGGAGAGCCGCTGCTGGAGCGCTACGGGATGACCGAGATCGGCATGGCGCTCTCCAACCCGCTGGAGGGCGAGCGCCGCCCGGGCCACGTCGGCCGCCCGCTGCCCGGCGTGGAGGTGCGGCTGGTGGACGACGACGGCGACCCGATCGAGGAGGAGGGGGTGGCGGGCGAGATCGAGGTCCGCGGCCCGAACGTCTTCCGGGAGTACTGGGGGCTCCCCGAGGTCACCGAGGAGGCCTTCCGCGACGGCTGGTTCGCGACCGGGGACGAGGCCGTCGTCGACGACGGCTACTACCGCATCCTCGGCAGGACCTCCGTCGACATCATCAACACCGGCGGCTACAAGGTCTCCGCCCTCGAGGTGGAGGCCGTCCTGCTCCGCCACCCGGCGATCGCCGAGTGCGCCGTGGTGGGGGTGGAGGACCCCGAGTGGGGCGAGCGGGTCTGCGTCGCCGTCGTGCCCGAAGCGGAGGAGACGGTGCCCGGGCTGGACGCCCTCAGGGCGTGGGGCAAGGAGCGGCTCGCCCCCTACAAGGTCCCGTCCCGGCTCCGCACCCTCGACGCGCTGCCGCGAAACGCGCTCGGCAAGGTTACCAAGCCCGACGTACAGGACATCTTTCGAGAGGAGGACACGTGAAGCCCTACGACCTGTCGCAGCCCCTGAACGAGGACGTGCCGTTCTGGCCCTACTATCCGCCCTTCGAGGTGAAGTACATCAAGCGGAAGGCGGAGCACGGGGTGAACGCCCAGTACATCCAGACCTCGAACCACATGGGCACGCACCTGGACGCCCCCCGCCACTTCGTCACCGGGGGCATGACGATCGACCAGATCCCCATGGACTGGCTCTACGGCGACGGCGTCATCGTCGACCTGACCGACGAGATGGACGACCTGGCCGTCTACACCCCCGAGATGATCGAGGAGCGGGTGGAGGTGCGGAAGGGCGACATCCTGATCCTCCACACCGGGTGGCATCGCTACGCCCAGTTCGGCGACGAGCCGAACGAGGAGCGCTACATCCACCTCCACCCGGGCGCCCACCCCGACATGGTCGAGTGGCTCCTGGAGATGGAGATCAAGATCTGGGGGGTCGACTGCATCTCGACCGACCACCCGATGAACCTCCCGATCGGTCGCTTCCTGGGGGAGGGGACCTTCGGCCACTGCGACCGGGTGCAGGAGATCGCGCGCCGGAAGTTCGGCGCCGACCGGGTGCGGGAGCTCTTCCCGGAGGAGCACTACCAGCTCACCCACAACGCGCTCTTCCCGGACGACTGCATGCACGTCGAGAACCTGGGCGGCGACCTCTCGGCGCCGGAGCTGCAGGACCGTCGGCTCACGCTGGGCGTCTTCCCGTGGAAGTTCCGGGACGGCGAGGCCGCCTTCTGCCGGGCCGTGGCGTTCCTGGACGAGGAGCTCGCGTGACGGAGGCGCCCGAACGGCCGGGATCGGAAGAAGCCGGGCCGCCGGAGCCGTCCGGGAGCGAGCTGCCCGACCTGTCCGCGGCCGAGCTTCGCCGCCGAATGGGGCGGGGCGAGCTCACGCCCGCCGAGCTGGTGGACGCCTGCCTCGAGCGCCACGAGCGCCTGCACGGCACGGTGAACGCGGTCGTCACGCTGAACGACGGCGTCCGGGAGGCGGCCCGCGAGGCGACCGAGCGCCAGGAGCGGTTGCTGGCGGCCGGGGAGGCGCTCCCCCCGCTGCACGGCCTGCCGGTCGGCATCAAGGACGTCACCGAGACGGCCGGGCTCAGGACCACCTACGGCTGCCCCCTCTACGCCGACCACGTGCCGGAGGAGGACGCGCTCGTCGTCCGACGGCTGAAGGAGGCCGGCGCGCTGATCCTGGGCAAGACGAACACGCCGGAGTTCGCCGCCGGCGGCAACACCTTCAACGAGGTGTTCGGCCGCACGCGCAACCCGTGGGACCCGGAGCTGTCGGCCGGGGGCTCGACGGGCGGCGGGGCGGTGGGGCTGGCGACGGGCATGATGGCGCTGGCGCAGGGGACCGACCTCGGCGGCTCGCTCCGGATCCCGGCCTCCTTCTGCGGCGTGACCGGGCTGCGGACCTCGCCCGGACTGGTGCCGACCTGGCCCTCGGAGTTCCTCTGGGACGCGCTCCAGGTCACCGGCTACATGGGGCGCCGGGCCGAGGACGTCGCGCTGGCGCTCCAGGCGACGGTCGGGCCCTCGCCCTCGGTGCCGGTCCGCCAGCCGGTCGCCGGCCGCGAATTCGTGGGGGCGGTGGAGCGGGCGGGCCGAGGGGGGCTCGAAGCGGTGGCCGCCGCGTCGCGCCGGGGTCCGCCGGCCCGGGACGTCGGTGCGCCGCTGACGGTCGCTTACACGCCGGACGTGGCCGGCATCGGGATCGACGAGGAGGTGGAGACGGCCTGCCGGGCGGCGGCCGACGCTCTCGCCGACGCCGGTGCGGCGGTCGAGCCGGTGGAGCTCGACCTCTCCTACGCGTGGGAGCCCTTCCTGACGCTGCGGGGCTGGTGGATGCTGGGCCACCATCGGAAGCACCTCGACGTGCTGGACGAGCTGGGCGAGAACCTGGCGGGCAACATCCGGGCGGGGCTGGAGGTGACCGGCAGCGACCTGGGCGACGCCGAGGAGGCCCGCACCCGGCTGTGGGAGGAGTTCGAGGCCTTCTTCGAGGAGCACGACGCCCTGCTCACCCCCTGCATGGCGGTGCCGCCGTTCCCGGTGGAGGAGAACTACCCGGAGACGATCGGCGGCCGGGCGATGGACAGCTACGTGGACTGGATCGCGCCCACCTTTCTGCTCAGCCTCACCGGCCTGCCGGTCGGGTCGGTGCCGGCCGGGCTCGACGACCGGGGCCTGCCGGCGGGCCTCCAGGTCGTCGGCCCGCCGCTGGGCGAGGAGCGCGTGCTCGCGATGATGAGCGTGATCGAGGAGCTGCGCCCGTTGGGCCGCCCGCCCGTGCTGCGTGGCCGCTGAGGCGCGAGGGCGGGCCGGGGCCGGGCCGAGCGCGCGGCCGCGGACCCCGCCCGCCCGCTTCGCACGGATCCTCTTGCTCGGGGCGCTCGCCGCCGGTCTCGTCGCCGCCGGCCCCGCCGAGCGCGACCGCGTCGCCGCCGAGCGCCGACTCCTCGAGCGGGAGCGGTCCAACCTCGAGCAGCTGCTCGCCCTCCCGGCCGACTCGCCGCTGATCGCGCGCGCGGACCTCGTCGTCGCGCTCCGGTCCGAGCTGTTCGAGGCCGTGCTCGACGAGGCGCTCCCCCAGTCCGGCCCGGTGGGCGACCGCTACCGGATCACCCTTCAGGCGGCGGACGTGGAGATCCGGAGCGGCATGGCGCGCGTCGAGATGGAGGCCCGCGCCGCCCTCCGGGAGCAGGCCGACGTCTTCGCGGACGTCGCCGTGGTGGGGCTGCTCGATGTCGTGGCGCTCGACCCCCGCTCCGGCGTGCTGCGCGCCCGGGTGGAGATCCTCGGGATCGACACGAGGCAGGTGGCGTTGCGGGGCCTCACGCCCCCCGCCGAGCGGCTCGTCGAGGCGCTGGCTCGCCGCCGATCCGAGGAGTACGACGACCTCCTCGACGACCTGGCCATCCCGCTGAGCCTCCGCGAGCGGGTGGAGCTGCCGGCCGTCGAGGGCGAGGTGCTGAGCGCCCGCGGCGGTCGGATGCCGCTGGAGGTGAGCCTCCGGGACGTCCGGGCGCTCGGCGACCGGCTCTGGCTCGCGATCGACGCCGAGCTCGGGGCGCCGGTGGCCCAGGCCGGGGCCGGGAGCTGGTGGGGCGGGCCCTGAGCGCGGCGACGGGACGCGCGGCGGCCATCGCGGCGACGCTGGCGATCGCCTGCGGGCCGTCGGGCCCGGAGGGCGTCGAGCTCGGAGCCTCGTCGAGCGCGGCGCTGGATTCGCTCCGGGCCGAGGTGGCGAGCGCCCGGGCCGAGCTCGACCGCCGTCTGGCGCGGGACACGGTGCTCCGCACCGCGCTCGACTACGACGCCGACGTCGTCGTCGGGCTCTCGACCGAGCTCGTCACCCGGGCGCTGCACACGGCGACCGTCACCTACCTGGACGACGTGCGGCTGAACATCGAGCCCGACGTGACGGTGCAGGAGGGGGAGGAGGTGCGGGTCTCGGTGGGCCCGATCGACGTCATGGCCGGCCGCTGGGACCTGCGGGTCACGGTGGAGCGCATCGAGGCCGTGCTCGCGGTCGACACCGTGGAGCTGACCGTCGCCGACTCCGCACGCATCGAGGTGGCCGTGCCCGTCCGGGTCGAGCGGGGGAGCGGCCGGGCGGTGATCGACTTCGCGTGGGACGCGACGACCGCCGCCAGCGTGGTGTGCCGCGACTTCCGCGTGCGCGAGTCCTTCCGGGGGACGGTCGCGCCCTACCGGGAGCGTCTCGAGGCCGCCCTCGTGCTCGAGCCCGAGGGCCGCAGGATCGTGGCGAGCCCGCGCTACACGGGCGATCGCCTCTCGGTCAGCCCCGAGCCCACGCCCGAAGCGTGGCGCCGGGTGCGCGAGATCCTCGAGAGCCAGAACAACATCTTCCGCTGCGGGCTCGCGATCTCGCCCGACGACCTGGAGCGGCGGCTGCGCCGTCTGCTGCGGCGGGGGTTCCGCTTCGAGTTCCCGGAGGACGTCCTGCGGCCCGTCACCCTCCCCACGGCCCTCACCGAGGCGGTGACCATCGCGGATCGGCGCTTCACGGTGGCCGTGCGTCCGGTCGCGCTCCGCCTCGATCCGGAGCGGCTCTGGTACGCGGTCGCGCTCGAGCTGGTGCGGGCCGAGGGCTGACGACCGGCACCGGCCGCGCGCCGTCGGTGCCCCTCGCGCGCCGCGCCCTCAGAGGCCCGTCGGCTCGTCCAGGATCGCGAGGAAGGTGCCGATCCCCCGCAGGAAGTGGCCGATCCGGAGGTTCTCGTCGGGGCTGTGCTGGTTGTTGTCGGGGTTGACCGTGGGCACCGAGACCGCCGGCACGCCCAGCGTCCGCACGAAAGGGCTGATGGGGACCGACCCGCCGCTGGTCCTGAGCCGGATCGGCGGCTGACCGTGGCGCCGCTCGAGGGCGCGGGCGAGCCAGCGCCCCGTCGGCGCGTCGAGCGGCGTGCGGAACGCGCCGTAGAGCACCCGGCCCGTGAGGGTCGCGATCCTCGGATGGGCGCGCCGCTCCTCGTCGGTGGGCGGCCGGTCGAGCACCAGGTAGCCTCGCCCCTCCACGTGCTCCCGGATCAGCCGCAGCAGCCGATCGGGGTCGCTCTCCACGACGAGCCGCACGTCGATCTCGGCCGTCGCCGTCGCGGGGATGACCGTTCGGGCCTGCTCCCCGACCCAGGCCGAGCGCACGCCCCGGACGTTGAGGGAGGGGTACTGCAGCGCTTCCTGGAGGGTGGGCGCGACGCGCTCGGCGGCGGCGATCCCGAGGTCCTCGCGGATCGCCTCCTCGTCGTCGGGCACCGCGGCCAGGAGCCGGCGCGTGGAGTCGTCGATCGACACACCGTCGTACCAGCCGGGCAGCGTGACCCGGCCGTCGGCGTCCTCCATCGTCGCCAGCAACCGGGCCAGCCGCACGGCGGGGTTGGGGACGTAGTTGCCGAAGTGGCCGCTGTGGACCGGACTCCTCGGGCCGTGGACCGTCAGCGTGAGCGTGGCGATCCCCCGGGCGCCGAACTTCAGGGTCGGACGTCCCGAGAGGTGCGGCGGCCCGTCGTAGATCAGGAGCATGTCGGCGGCCAGGCGCTCCCGGTGCCGCTCGACCGCGGCCGGCAGGTGGGGCGAGCCCTGCTCCTCCTGCGCGTCCACGACGATCTTCAGATCGAAGTCGGGCTGGACGCCGAGCCGATCCACGAGCCGGAGCGCCACGAGGTGCTGGGCGATCGGCCCCTTCGAGTCGGCCGCCGAGCGGGCGAAGACCCGCCAGTCGGGGTCCAGGTCGCCCTCGATCCGGCTCCAGGGGATCCGGCGCCAGCTCCCGTCGGGGTCCCGCTCCTTGAGCACCGGCTCCCAGGGGCTCTCCTGGTCCCAGGCGGACGGGTCGACCGGCTGGCCGTCGGCCTGGTGGTAGACGAGGACCGTGGGTCCGTCGCCGCTGAAGCGCCGCTCGGCGAGCAGCAGCGGCAGGCCGTCGGTGGGGAGCCGCTCGGTCGTGAAGCCCCGATCGTGAAAGGCGTCCTCGAGCCACGCCATCAGGGCGAGCAGGTCGTCCGGTCGGTGGGCGTCGTTGGGGAACCGGAGCAGCTCGCGATACAGCGCCAGCGCCTCCACGGCGGCCCCGTCGACCGCGCGCTCGATGGCCGGGCGCTCCAGCGACTGGGCCCGCAGCGCGGAGTCCGCCTGTCCGGCGAGGGCCGGCGGTGTCGCGGCGAGGGCCGCGAAGAGGAGCGCGGTCGGCAGGGTGCGGGCGTCGGACACGGGCGGTCGCGTCTCGGTCATGGTGCGGGTGCGAGGTCCTCGACGAAGGTAGCTGCCGGCCCTCCGCGGCCACCAGTGGGGCTCCCCCACGCGCCGTGGCGGGACCCCGCCCGCGAGTGAGGTGTCGCCGGGAGCTACCGGCG
>CAZEUW010000024.1:0-17976 GCA_964515425.1 uncultured Gemmatimonadota bacterium
GGCCGGTCGTGGTCTCCACGCCCGGCGTGAGGAAGTTCTCCGGATGGCCGGGCGTGGCGCTCCCCCACTGGCGGAAGTCACGGATCTCCTCCAGGGAAACGTCGTAGCCGGTGAGGTGGAGGGTCGCGTACAGGAGCATCGACGCGTGGCCGGCCGAGAGCACGAACCGGTCCCGGTCGAACCAGTCGGGATCGCCGGGATCGTGTCTGAGGAAGCGCCAGTAGAGCAGGTAGGCCACCGGCGCGAGCGCCATCGGTGTGCCCGGGTGTCCCGAGTTCGCCTCCTCGACCGCGTCCATGGCGAGGGTCCGGATGGTGGCGATGCTGAGCTCGGGATCCGACATGCGACTCAGCATCTCCGTGGCGCGCGGGTTCGCTTCGGCGGTCGTCTCGGTCATCGCCTCGTCGCAGATTCCGGGTGGACGGGGTCCGGGGGTCGCTGCCCGGACGGGGCCGAAGCCAAGTTGAGCCTCCGGGCCCCGAATGCCAAATCGCCGCGCCGGTCCGACCGGCCCGAGCGCTCACCGGCCGCCGGGAGTCGCATGGAGGAAGGACGCTGGCTCGGTGTTCGGATTCGTCTCGCGTCTGGCCCCGGAGCGTCCGGGACGGATCCGTTCGACGTGCGCCGAGCCGCGGCGGTCCTGCTGGCGGAAGGGGCGTCGGCGGTGCACGAGGAGGAGGAGGGCGGCCTCGTGGCCCACGTACCCGGGCCCGACGCGCCGGAAGCCTTCCTCCGCCGGCTCAGCGGCCGGATCGAGGCGGCCGTCGGACGTGCCCCCGAGGTCGTGGAGCACTGGTGGCAGGAGGAGAGGGACTGGGCCGAGGAGTGGCGGCGGACGCTCGAGCCCCGGCGCGTGGGTGAGGCGCTCGTGGTCGCCCCGCCCGGCCAGGACGTCGAGGCCGGCGAGGGCGACCTGGTGCTCCGGCTCGAGCCGGGCATGGCCTTCGGGTCGGGCGAGCACGGCTCGACGCGCGGCGTCCTCCGGCTCCTGGAAGCGAGCCTGAGGCCGGGGGACACGGTGCTCGACGCCGGCACGGGGAGCGGCGTGCTGGCCGTGGCGGCGGTCCTGCTCGGGGCCGATCGCGTGATCGCGGTCGACACGGACCCGGAGGTGTTCCCGGTGGCCCGGGAGAACCTGGAGCGGAACGGGGTCGCGGACGCCGTACGGCTCGTCGAGGCGACCGTCGACACGACGTTCCTGACCCTGCTCTCGCCCCTCCGGTTCGATCTCGTCCTCGCCAACCTCAGCGCTCGCGCGCTGCGACCCCTGCTGGACGGTCTGCGGCCCCGAGTGTCTCGCGAAGGATCCCTGATCGTGGGAGGGATCCTGCTCGAGGAATCGGACGGGTTCCGCGCGGCGGCTCGGGCGGTCGGCTGGCGGGTGGACGAGGAGGAACGCGACGAGGGCTGGTGGAGCGCCCGCCTGGTCGTGCGGCGCGGAGGCGGGAGCGGCGTCGCTAGGCCTCGGGCTCCAGCTCGAGGTGGCGGTTGAGGGCGTCGAGCACGGCGGCGGCAGCGGCCCGGGCGGGGCTCCCGGTGACGGGGACCGCGCCGACGAGACGACGCCCGGGCTGATCCTGTCCCCGCAGCCCCACCAGGATCAGGTCGCCGTCGAAGGCGCGGATGGACTTCACACCGACCATCCGGAAGGGGACCATCGACCGCACGGATCCGTTGACGGCTTCGAGGGCCGCCTCGGCGGCCAGCCGCAGCTCCACCTGCGGCCCGCCGACGCCCTCCGCGCTGCCCGACCACTCCCGGCCCCGTCGCTCGAGGACGACCGCGACGTGCCGGCTCGAAGAGTCGTCCCGCTTCGCGGTGACCGAGGCCAGCCGCAGGCGATTGCCCCTTCGCGCCGCGGTCGATGGGCGGTCGGACGCCGATGGCTCCGTTCCCTCCATCGGGGGGCGGTCGGAGAGCGGGCTGCCGAAGAGGTCGACGACGTGGGGGCCGGTCATGGCTGCCTCGGGCCGGTCGTGGCTGTCTCCGGGGAGACGACGCTGCCGGAATCGTGCTGCGGAGGGCGACATGATAACCGTTCGACGTCCCCGCCACCATTCGGCTGGTGGCCGATGGAGGCGGGCGGGTAGGTTGAGCCTCCGATGACCCCGCCGACCTTCCTGCTGGCCGAGCCCGGACCCGATCCGGTGGAGCGGACCGTCGCGCTGGAAGCGTCCGAGGTCCGGCACGCCCGGTCGCTTCGCGTCTCCCGGGACGACGAGGTGCGTCTCGTGGACGGGGTCGGGGGTCGCTGGCGGGCCCGGATCGTCGCCGTCGGGCCGGACGAGCTGCGATGCGAGGTGCTGGCGGCGGATCCGGCCCCGCCGCCCCTGCCCGTGATCCTCGCCTTCGGGGTCGCGGCCAAGGATCGGACGCTGTGGCTGGTCGAGAAGGCGGTCGAGCTCGGCGCGCTCGCGCTGCAGCCGGTGGAGTTCCGGCGGTCGCGCTCCGTGGCCGACGCCGGCCGATCGGCCGGCTTCTGGCGGAAGGCGGCGCGGCGCGCCGAGGCGGCCCTGAAGCAGTGCGGCGCCGCCCGCCTGCCGGCGGTGGAGCCGGTGCGCGACTTGCACGGGGTGCTGCGGCGGGATCGCCGCCCGACCGTGGACGGAGCCCCGGCCCGCGGAGGGCCCGACGTGCTGCTCTCGCGCGGGGCCGACGAGGGGCTCGGATCGGTGCTCGCCGACGGCTGGAGCGGCCGTCGCCCGCTGCGGCTGCTGCTCGGCCCTGAGGGCGGCCTCGAGGACGAGGAGCGGGAGGCCTGCCGGACGGCGGGCTTCCGGCCGGCCAGCCTGGGCGAGCGCGTCCTCCGCTTCGAGACCGCGGCGGTGGCGGCGCTCGCCGTGGCGGGCGACCACCTCCGCTCGCTCAGCGACGACGATCGGGAGGACCGGGATGGCTGACGACTGCCTCTTCTGCGGGATCGCCGACGGCGACGTGGACGCCGACGTGGTGGCCGAGGACGATCGCTGGGTCGCGTTCAGGGACGTCAATCCGCAGGCTCCCACGCACGTGCTCGTGATCCCGCGGGAGCACGTGACCCACCTCGACGACCTCGACGACGACCGGAGGGAGCTGGCCGCAGAGCTGCTGCTGGCGGCGCGCGACGTTGCGCGGCGCGAGGGGATCGTGGAGGACGGCTACCGGCTGGTGGCCAACACGAACCGCGCCGGCGGCCAGTCGGTCTTCCACCTCCACTTCCACGTCCTCGGCGGGCGGGGCATGGGCTGGCCTCCCGGCTGATGGAGGAGCAGGGGACCCCGGAGCCGGCGTCTTCCGCCCCTCCGGCGGAGGAGGCGGCGGGACGGGAGCACGCGCTCCGGGTCCTGGAGTTCCCCCGCGTCATGGAGCGGGTGGCCGCGCGTGCCACCAGCGAGCTGGGCGCGGAGCTGGTGCGGGAACGGCGACCGTCGGCGGTCCCGGCGCTGGTGCGCGCCCGGCTCGACGCGGCCGAGGAGATGCGGGCCTTCCTGGAGGAGTCCGAGAGCTGGGCGCCGCCCCCGATCCCCGACGTCCGCCCGGTGCTCCGGCGCCTCCGCGTTGAGGGCTCGGTGCTGGACGAGGAGGGACTCGTCGGCGTCCGTCGGCTGCTCGCCTCGGCCCGGGCGGCCCGCCGCGACCTCCCCGAGCACGAGGCGACTTTCCCCTCCCTCGCCGAGCGCGGCGGCCGCCTCCTCCGCGCCCCCGAGCTTCAGGAGCGTCTCGAGCGATCCTTCGACGACTCCGGCCGCGTCGCCGACGCGGCCTCGACGCGGCTCCGGAAGCTCCGGGCCGATCTCCGGGACGGCCGCAACGGCCTCGTCGACCTCCTCGAGCGCTTCCAGCGGGGGCTCCGCGACCCGATCCGGGTGCCCGACGCCTCGGTGACCGTCCGCTCCGGGCGCTACTGCATCCCCGTGCGCCGCGAGGGACGCGGCGAGGTGGGAGGGATCGTCCACGACGAGTCGCAGAGCGGGCAGACGCTCTACGTGGAGCCGCCGCCCGCGATCGAGCCGATGAACCGGATTCGGGAGCTCGAGGCGGAGGAGCGGCGCGAGGTCCACCGCATCCTGGAGGAGCTGACGAGGGAGGTCCGTCCCCTCGAGCCCCGGCTGCGGGAGTCGCTGGAGGTGCTCGCGGACCTGGACGCCCTCTTCGCGTGCGGTCGGTACGCCCTCCTCCACGGGGGGCGCCGCCCGGAGCTCGGCAGCCGCGAGTCCCGGGGTGAGCTCCGCATCCGGGAGGGCTTCCACCCCCTCCTGCTGGCCACGGACGAAGAGGCGGTCCCCTTCGACCTGCGAATGGACGACGCCGAGCGCGTGCTGCTGGTCAGCGGTCCCAACGCCGGCGGGAAGACCGTCCTGCTCAAGGCGATCGGCCTGCTCTCGGCCATGGCCCAGGCCGGCGTCCTGCCTCCGGTGGGGCCCGAGACCCGTCTCCCCTTCTTCGACGCCTACTTCGCGATCATCGGCGACGAACAGTCGATCGACGCCTCGCTCTCGACCTTCAGCGCCCAGATCGAGACCCTCCGCGAGATCCTCGAGGGGGCCGGCGGAGCGTCGCTGGTGCTCCTGGACGAGGTGGGCAGCCACACCGACCCCGCCGAGGGCTCGGCGCTCGCCTCGGCCGTCCTGCTCCGGCTCGCCGGCCAGGCCGGTCTGACGGTCGCCACGAGCCACCTCGGGGCGCTGAAGGCGCTGGCGGGAGAGGACGACCGCGTGGTCAACGCGTCCCTCGAGTTCGACTCGGACCGCCTGCGGCCGACCTATCACCTGCGCCGGGACCGTCCGGGCCGCAGCTACGCGTTCGAGATCGCCGAGCGGCTCGGCCTGCCGGAGCCCGTGCTCGGCGAGGCCCGATCGCGTCTCGAGGGGTCGCAGGAACGGATGGAGAGCGTGCTGGGGGAGCTCGAGGCCGAGGAGGAGGAGCTGGAGCACCGGCTCGCCGAGCTCGCCGCGCGGGCGGAGGAGCTCGAGCGGCGCGAGGCGGAGCTGAACGAGCGGGCCGCGGAGCTGGAGGAACGCGAGGCGTCGGTCGAGCGGGACGCCCGCGAGAGGTCCGAGCGCTATCTGCTCGAGGCCCGCGGCGAGGTGGAGGCCGCCATCGAGCGGCTGGAGCGGCGCTACGCCGAAGCCGATTCCGGGACAGAGGAGCTGGAGGAGGCGGCGTCGGCCGCCCGGGCGGACGTCGAGGAGGCGGTGCGCCGCACCCGGGAGTCGATGCCCGAGCCGTCGAGCGGGGAGGAGCACGAGGCCCCGGAGGTCGAGCCCGGCGACCGGGTGCGCGTCCGCAGCCTGGGCCGGGAGGCGACCGTCCGCGAGCTGCGCGGCGACGAGGTGACGGTGGAGGCCGGAGGGGTGCGCATCACCCTGCCCGGCCGCGACCTGGAGCGGGTCGACTCGGAGGCGAGCGCGGAGGACGACCGGATCGACCGGCCCGATCCGCGGCCGAAGAGCCCCGGCTCGCGCCCGGACATCGAGGCGAAGTCGGAGGTCCACCTGCGCGGCCTGCGGGTCGACGAGGTGGAGCGCGAGCTGCTCCCCCATCTGGACGCGGCCGTGGTCGCGGACCTTCCCCGGTTCCGGATCGTACACGGTAAAGGCACCGGAGCGCTGAGGCAGAAGGTACAGGAGATCCTGGCGTCCGACCCGCGTGTCACCCGGTACCGGTCGGGGGAGCGGGGTGAGGGCGGGCGCGGCGTGACCGTGGTGGAATTCGGCGAGGAGCGAGGCGAGACGACGTGAGTTCGAGTTCGCGGGAGCGGGAGCCGGGCGAGCGGAGGAGGCCGACGAGCACGTGGTGAGGGACGCGGTGGTCGAGGAGATCCGCTCCCGGGCCGACCTGGTGGACGTGTGCGGCGAGTACATGCAGCTCAAGAAGGTCGGCAAGACCTTCCGCGGACCCTGCCCCCTCCACGGCGGGGACGACCCGAACTTCTCGATCGACCCCGGCCGCCAGATCTTCAAGTGCTTCGTGTGCGAAGAGGGCGGAGACGTCTTCAGCTTCGTGATGAAGCACCTGGGCCACGACTTCCCGGAGGCGGTCCGCTGGCTGGGCGAGCGGGTCGGCGTGCGCGTCCCGGAGCGCGGGGAGGACCGCGACGACCCGCACGGGCCGATCCGGGAGGCCGCCGCCTTCGCCGAGGAATGGTTCGCGGCTCGCCTCGCCGACGACGGTGCGGGCCGGCCGGCGCGCTCCTACCTGGAAGAGCGCGGCGTACCCCCCGACGCCGCCGAAGCGTACGCGCTCGGCTACGCCCCCGACGGCTGGCGGGGGCTGCGGGAGGCGGCTCACGCGCACGGCATCGAGGACGACGTGCTCCTGGAGGCCGGCCTCCTGTCGTCCAGCGAGCGGGCGGACGAGCCCTACGACCGGTTCCGGGATCGTCTGATCTTCTCGATCCAGGACCTCCGCGATCGGCCGATCGGCTTCGGCGGCCGGGACCTGAGCGGCGAGGCGGACGTCCCGAAGTACATCAACTCGCCGGAGTCACCGATCTTCTCGAAGGGCCGGACCCTCTACGCGCTCAACTGGGCGCGGCACGCGATGCGGAAGGAGGGCCACGCCCTCGTGGTCGAGGGCTACATGGACGCGCTCTCGCTGCACACGCGGGGCGTCGAGGCCGCGGTCGCGCCGCTGGGCACGGCGTTGACGGACGAGCAGGCGGGGACGCTGACTCGTTACGCCACGAAGGTGTACCTCCTCTACGACAGCGACCGGGCGGGGCTGCGGGCCACCTTCCGGGCCGCCGACCGGGTGCTCGCGTCGGGCGGTCACCCGATGGTGGTCACCCTGCCGGAGGGGGAGGACCCCGATTCGGTGGTCCGGGAACAGGGCGTCGCCGCGCTCCGCGACTACCTCGCGGACGCGGTCGACGCCCTCGAGCGCAAGCTCCAGATCCTCGAGCGGAGCGGATTCCTGGAGGACATCCAGGGCCGGCGCCGGGCGATGGACGGGGTGCTGAGCACGCTCCGGTCGGCGGCCGACCCGGCCCTGCGGGACCTGTACCTCGACCGCGCCGCCGAACGGCTGCGCATCCGGCGCGAGACGCTGGTCACCGAGGTCGCACGGGGAGGGCGGAGCGGCCGGCGCGGGCGCTTCCACGGCCGCGCCGGCCGGTCCGACCGGCGCGGCGAGCAGGCGAGGGGCGATGGCGTGCGAACGGCGGAGCGCACGCTGCTCGTGCTCTGCCTCCGCGACCCGTCGCTGCTCGACCGGGCCCTGGAGGCCGGGCTCGAGCCGGAGGGCTTCGACGACGATCGGCGGGCGGCCGTCTTCGGCCGGCTCGCCGAGGCGCGGAGGGCCGGCTCGGAGGAATGGCCGCCCGACGGCTTCGAGGACGGCGAGCGGGTGGAGCTGGAGCAGCTGCGCGCCGACACGACCGAGCTCACGAGGCCGGAGGACATCTTCGAGCAGACGCTCCGAAAGGTGCTCTACCGCCCGCAGATCGAGCGGCTGGGCCAGATCGACCGCGAGCTGGAGCTCGCCGAGGAGGAGCAGGCACGGGCGCTGCTGGAGGAGAAGGGACGGCTCGCCGACCGTCTCCGTAGGGCCGGCGTGCCGCTGAGCTTCCTGCGACGCTACGTGTGAGGATCGACCACCGACCGAACGAAGAGGAGAGGGCATGACAGCTACCCAGACGGTGCAGAGTCTCCTGACGCTGCAGGACATCGACGAGGCGATAGAGGAGCGGAAGTCGGAGCTCGAGTCGCTCGCCCCCGAGGTCGAGGACGCCGAGGCGCGACTCGAGGAGGCGCGCGAGGAGCTGGAGGCGGCGCGCGCGGAGCTGGAGGAGGCGGAGGCGCGACACCGCAGCGACCAGCGGTCGGTCCAGGGCGGCCGCGAGACGATGAAGCGACTGCGCGAGCGCGCCGAGACGGTCCAGGACATGCGACAGCACCAGGCCGTGCGCTCCGAGATGTCCACGGCCCGGAGCAACCTCGAGCAGGCGGAAGAGGAAGCCCTCGAAAGCCTGCAGGCGGTCGAGAGCGCCCGGAAGCGCGTCGCCGAGCTCGAGGAGCGCCACGACGAGGTCGAGACGGCCTACCGCGAGCGCGCCGGAGCGGTCGACGAGCGTCGCCGCGAGCTCGAGAGCGAGCTCGAGGAGAAGCGTCGGATGCGCGAGAGCCGCGCCGAGGACATCTCCAACGAGATCCTCGATCTCTACGAGCAGGTGCGGCGCGGCCGCACGAACGAGGTCCTGGCACCGCTGGATTCCGGGCACTGCGGCCACTGCTACACGATGGTGCCTCCCCAGCGGCAGAACGAGATCCGGTCGAGCGGGAAGCTCTATCGCTGCGAGGGGTGCGGGGTGATCCTGCATCCGCCGGGCGCCGCGAGCTGACCGTCGGGCGTGCACGCGGCCGGCGACGTCGAGCCCCGCTGGATCGAGCCCGGGCCGGCCCCGTCCGGGGCCGTCGATCGGCTGTCCGGGGAGCTCGGACTCCCTCGCGACCTCTCCCGCCTCCTCGTCGCCCGAGGGTTCGGCACCCCCGAGGAGGCGCGACGATTCCTCCGCCCCTCCTTCGACGACCTGCATCCCGTCGAGCGTCTGCCCGATGCCCGCCGTGCGGCCGACCGGGTGCTGGCCGCGGTCGAGACCTCCGAGACGGTGCTCGTCCACGGCGATTACGACGCCGACGGCCTGTGCGCCACGGCGCTGCTCTGTCGCGGGCTCGAAGCGCTCGGCGTCCGGTCCGTGCCTTTCGTCCCCCACCGTCTGCGCGACGGCTACGACCTGGGACGCGCCGGGCTGGAGCGAGCCGCGGCGGTGGGCGCGGAGCTGATCGTGACCGCCGACTGCGGCGTCTCGGCGTCCGAGGCGGTTCGGGCCGCCGCCGAGGCCGGGCGCGACGTGATCGTGACCGACCATCACCGGCCGCCGGAGCGGCTGCCCGACGCGCTGGCCGTCGTGCATCCCGGCCTCCCGGACGGGGACTATCCTTTCGCCGATCTGGCCGGAGTGGGCGTCGTCTGGAAGCTGCTGACGGCGGTGTGGGAGCGGTCGGGGCGCGACCCGACCGAGCTGTACGAGCACCTGGACCTCGTGTGTCTCGGGACCGTGGCGGACGTCGTGCCTCTCCGGGACGAGAACCGCGTGCTCGTCCGGGCGGGGCTGCGGGCCCTGGATCGGACGCTCAAGCCCGGGCTCCGTGCCCTGAAGCGGCGGGCCGGCCTCGAAGGCGAGGTCGCGGCCGGGACGGTCGCCTGGGTGCTGGGGCCGCGGCTCAACGCGGTGGGCCGCGTCGGGGAGCCGGAGGTGGCCGTCCGGCTGCTGACGACCGAGGACGAGGAGGAGGCCGTGGAGCTGGCCGATCGGCTCGAGCGGCACAACGAAGCGCGGCGCGAAGAGCAGCGCAGGGTCGGTGCGGAGGCCGAAGCGGAGGCCGTTCGGCGGTACGACCCGGAGGGCGACCGCTCGCTGGTGCTCTGGGGCGAGGGCTGGCATCCGGGCGTGATCGGCATCGTGGCGTCGCGGCTGGTCGACCGCTTCCATCGGCCCGTGGCCCTGGTCGCCCTGGACGGTGAGGGGGGTCGCGGCTCCGCCCGCTCGATACCGGGCTTCCACCTCCATCGGGCGCTCGTCGAATGCTCCGATAGACTCGAGCGCTTCGGCGGCCACGCCGGGGCGGCCGGGTTCGAGATCCGGCGCGGCGAGCTGGAGGGATTCGCCCGACACTTCGAGGAGGTGGCACGGCGGGAGCTGGACCGGGAAGGGCTGCGGCCCCGGCTGCAGCTGGACCTCGAGGTGCCCCTCGCCGGCGCCGACCGGGCGCTCCTCGAACTGCTCCGGCACCTCGAGCCGCACGGCGCCGGTAACCCACGGCCGCTGCTGGCGAGCCGCGGGGTGCGGGTGGAGGCCGTGCGCAGGGTCGGGGAGGACGGACGCCACCTGAAGGCGCGGCTGACCGACGGCGACGTCGGCGTCGACGCCATCGGGTTCGGGATGGGCCCCCGCGCGGATCGGCTGCGGGGTGGCGGGCGCTGGGACGCCGCGTATCGTCTCGTCGAGGATCGGTGGCGGGGGAAGCGCCGGCTCCAGGCCCGCCTCGAGGACGTCAGGCCGGCGGCCTGAGGAGGGTCCGGTGGGACGACTCCGGATCGTGGCGGGCGAATACGGCGGACGCAGGATCGACGTCCCGACCGGTCCCCACGTACGGCCCACCCCGGAGGTGGTGCGGGAGGCGTGGTTCAACGCCCTGACCGGGGCGGTGGCCGACGCCCGTGCCCTGGATCTCTTCGCGGGCTCCGGGGCGCTCGGGATCGAGGCGTTGTCCCGGGGGGCGCGGTCCGTAGTTTTCGTCGAGTCCGACGGACGGAGCGCCGCGGTCCTCCGGGAGAACCTCTCGGAGCTCGGTGCGGCGGACCGTGGACGGGTGGTCCGCGGAGACGTCGGCGCATTCCTCGCGGGGCTCGAGCCTTCGGACCGGTACGACCTCGCCTTCGCCGACCCGCCGTACGACAGCGACTGGCCCGTCCGGCTGGCCGGCCTGCTCCGGCGTCGTCGCTTCGCACGGCTGCTGTGCGTGGAGCACCGGCCCGGCGCGCTGGAGGACGCCGGGGAGGCCGAGCGCGTCGAGTGGAGCCGGGTCTACGGAGACACGGCCCTCACCTTCCTGCGGCCCCGGGGAGCGAGGGACGTCGAGCGCGAGGGGCGGGAGGAGGAGCGAGGGTGAGCGATCGCGAGCGTGTGGCGGTCTACCCGGGTTCGTTCGATCCCCTGACGCACGGCCACGCGGACATCGTCGAGCGGGCGGTGCGGCTGGTCGACCGGCTCGTCGTCGCCGTCGCCCGGACCTCCACCCAGCGGAAGGACTCGATGTTCTCCGTGCCGGAGCGGGTCGAGCTGATCCGTGACGTGTTCGGCGACGATCCGGCGGTGGAGGTGACCGATTTCGACGGCCTCCTGGTCGAGTTCGCGCGGGATCGGGGAGCGCGCATCCTCGTGCGGGGCCTCCGCGCCGTCAGCGACTTCGAGTACGAGTTCCAGATGGCGCAGATGAACCGATCGCTGTGGCCCGAGGTCGAGACCATCTTCATGGCGCCGGACAACCGCTACACCTTCCTCAGCGCGTCCCTGGTGCGCGAGGTGGCCCGTCTGGGCGGCGACGTGTCCCCCTACGTGCCCGAGGCCGTGCTCCGTCGGCTGCGCGAGAGGCTCGGGCCCTCGGTGGAGGGCGAGTGAGGCCACGGCCGCGGTGAGCTTCCTGGAGCGGCTGCGCCGGAGGGCGGCGGAGCGGCCCCGCCGCGTCGGGTTTCCCGAGGCGGACGAGGAGCGGACCGCGGCGGCCGTGGAGCGGCTCGCCGCGGACGGTCTGGTCCGTCCGGTGGTCGTCGCGGCGGAGCGGGACGCCGGGCGTCTCGGCGCGCGCTTCCCGGGCCTCGAGCTGCTGAGCCTCCCGTTCGAGGATCGAGGGAGGGGCACGGACGGAGAGGGCACCGACGCCGTGCTCGCGGCCGCGGCCGCGGCCCTGGCGGACGGTCGCCTCGACGGGGTCGTGGCCGGGGCCCGGTCGCCGACGGCGGGTGTGGTGCGGGCGGCCCTCCAGGCGGTAGGACCGGCGGCGGGGGTGGCCACCGTCTCGAGCTCCTTCTATCTGACCGCCATGGCGCGGGACCCCTCCTCGGCGGAGGTGCTGACCTTCACGGACGCCGGGGTCGTGCCGGATCCCGACGAGGAGCAGCTTGCCGAGATCGCCTCGGCGGCGTCCGACGCGCGCCGGGCGATCGTCGGCGACGAGCCCAGGGTGGCCTTCCTGTCGTACGCCACGCACGGATCGGCCGGGGGGAGCGCCGTCGAGAAGGTGCGGCGGGCGGCAATCCGCTTCCGGGAGCTGCGCCCGGAGGTGCCGTCGGACGGCGAGCTGCAGGCCGACGCGGCGCTGGTGGCCGAGGTCGCCGCCCGGAAGGCGCCGGGCTCGAGCGTGGCGGGCCGCGCGAACGTCCTCGTGTTCCCCGACCTCGGCGCGGCGAACATCGCCTACAAGCTGGTCGAGCGGCTGGCGGGAGCGCGAGCGTTGGGGCCGATCCTGCAGGGGCTGGCCCGGCCCATGAACGACCTGTCGCGTGGCGCGTCGATCGAGGACGTGATCGACGTGGCGTGCATCACCGCGCTCATGGCCTCCGAATCGGACGCGGGCGGCGAAGAGAGCTGACCCGCGCGAACGGGAAGGACGGGACGAGATGTCGTACTCGGTCGGACGCGAGGGAGACGTCACGGTCGTCGAGGTCGACGGCGAGCTGGTGGCCGGCAACCGGGGCGCGTTCAAGGACGGGGTGCAGGAGCGCCTCGCCGACGGAGACCGCAAGTTCCTGGTCGATTTCGAGCGGGCCGGCTACATCGATTCCTCCGGTCTCGGCGTACTGGTGAGCCTCTCGAAGCAGATCCGCCAGGAGGGCGGGGAGCTGCGGATCTGCGGGCTGGACGAGGACCTTCGGACCCTGTTCGAGCTCACGCGGCTCGACACGGTCTTCGACATCGCCGAAGACCGGGGCACGGCGCTGGACGACTTCTGATCGGCCGCTCCACGGAGGAACGTCGATGACGGCGACGTCCGCGCCCCGGGTGCTCGTCTGCTCGGAGCGTCCGAAGGTGAGCGACCGGGTCGCCCGCGCCTTCCGGGCGCTGCCCGCTCGCCCCGCCGTGGTCGCGGCGACCGACGAGTGGTCGGGGGAGACGCCCGTGCTCGTCGTGGTCGACCTGACCGACGCCGCCGAACCGGTCCGGCGGGCGTGTCTGGCCTTCGACGACGAGGCGGCGCTCCGGGCGCTCGTGGACGGCGACTCCGCCGAGCGTCTGCTGCCCGCTCTGGCGGCCGGCTGCTCGGACTACCTCTTCTATCCCATCAACCCGTCGGAGCTGGAGCTGCGGTGGCGCCGCCTGCTGGCGGAGGGCGGGCGGGACGAGACCCGGCTCGGGGAGGCGGAGGGCCGCCTCGAGATCGTCTTCCCCTCGACGGCGGCGTTCCTCGGCCCGATCGTCGACGAGGTGGTCGGGGCGTGCGAGCGGATGGCCGTCGCGGGTTCCCGCTCGCGGCTCAACCTGCGGGTCGCGCTCGGAGAGGCCGTGGCCAACGCGATCCAGCACGGGACCGGCGAGGACCCCGAGAGTTCCGTCCGGGTGGAGGCCGCGTTCGGCGACGAGGAGGTCCGGGTCACGGTCGAGGACGAGGGCGGGGGCTTCGATCCCCGGGGGGTCGTCGATCCGACCCGGCCCGAGCATCGGGACCGGCCGACCGGCCGGGGCCTCTTCCTGATCCGGTCGCTGATGGACGAGGTCCGGTTCAACGAGACGGGCACCGCGATCACGATGGTCCTCCGTCTCGCGCCGTGAGCCGGCCGAAGAAGTCTCTGAGCCAGAACTTCCTCGTCGATCCGAACCTGCAGCGCAAGATCGTCGACGCCGTCGAGGCGGCGCCGGGCGACGTCGTGCTCGAGATCGGGCCGGGCCACGGCGAGCTGAGCCGACACCTCGTGGGCCGGGCGGATCCGCTGGTCCTGATCGAGAAGGACGACGAGCTGGCGGCCGCCCTGGAGGAGCGGTGGGGCGACCGCGGCGACGTGCGGCTCGTGCACGACGACGCGCTCGAAGCCGACCTGCTCGCGCCCCTCCCGGCGGATCGCCCGTACCTCGTGCTCTCGAACCTCCCCTACGGGATCACCTCGCCGATGCTCTTCCGGCTGCTCGGGCTCGACCCCCCGGCCCGGCGCATCGTCGTGACGGTCCAGAAGGAGGTGGGGGAGCGCCTGGCGGCCGCTCCGGGCTCGGGAGCGTACGGCAGCCTCTCGGTCGGCGTGCAGGTCCGGGCCGACGTCGAGGTGCTCTTCGAGGTGAGCCGACACGCCTTCCGTCCCGTGCCGGAGGTGGAGTCGGTGACCGTGCTGATCCGACCGGATCCGGATCGGTTGCGCCGACTCCCGGAGGCGGGCCTCCGCCGGCTCACCCGGGCCGCCTTCGGACGGCGGCGCAAGCAGCTGCAGACGATCCTCCGCTCGGCCCCCGAATACGACCTCGACCGGGAGCGGGCGGTCGCCGTGTGCGTCGAGCTGGGCGTGGACCCGAAGATCCGCCCCGAGCGCCTGCCGCCCGAGGCCTTCGTCGAGCTGACGGGCCTGCTGGAGCGTCACCGGCGGAGCGGGACGGAAGAGGGCTGAGGACCCGGGAGGCCGCGCCGTGCGCTTGAGCGGCACGCTGCGGCCGGATATCATCTTGTGAAGCCTTTCACAAGCCATCCGATGCCGACTCCGGAACGAATCTCCGACTCCACCGTTCGCCGACTCTCGATCTACCTGCGGCTCCTCCGCGAGCTGGCGGGGGAGGATCGCGAGATCGTCTCCAGCCAGGAGCTCGCCGAGCGGACGGGCACGACCTCCGCCCAGGTGCGCAAGGACTTCAGCCTCTTCGGCTCCTTCGGCAAGCGAGGCCGCGGCTACGAGGTGACCGAGCTGATCGGCACCCTGGAAGGCATCCTCGGGCTCGGGCGGCGCTGGCGCGTGGCCCTGGTCGGGGTCGGCCGGATCGGAGGCGCGCTGCTGGGCTACCGGGACCTGGCGCGCCAGGGGTTCGAGATCGTCGCGGCCTTCGACACCGACCCGGAGAAGGTCGGCACGCGCCGGGGGGGCGTGCCGGTGACGCCGATGGCGGAGCTGGAGGAGCGGGTGGACGCGGAGGGCGTGGACATGGGGATCGTCGCGACGCCCCCGGAAGCGGCGCAGGAAGTCGCGGACAGGATGGTCGAGGCCGGTGTGGAGGCGTTGCTGAACTTCGCGCCCACGAAGCTCGACGTGCCGGAGCGCGTGACCGTGCGCAACATGGACGTCGCGCTCGAGCTCGAGGGGCTGAGCTTCGCCCTGACGTCGCGGTCGAGCGCGGTCGACGGGTCGCGTGAAGGGGTCGGGACGGGCGGCGGTGCGGCGGCGGACGGGGGGGACGCGGCGTGAGCACGGGCCGCGTCGGCGTCACCAGCGAGATCGGCGTGCTCGAGGCGGTGCTCTGTCACCGCCCGGGCCCCGAGCTGGACGTGGTCACGCCCGCCAACCAGGACGACTATCTCTTCGACGACCTCCTGGACCTCGAGCTCGCCCGCCAGGAGCACGCCCGCTTCACGGCCGTGCTGGAGCGCTTCACCCGGGTCCTCGAGGTGGGCGACCTGCTGGAGGAGGTGCTCGAGCTCCCCGACGCCCGCGCCTCGCTGCTGGCAAAGTCGGATCCGGCCTTCCGGGAGCGCGCCGAGGACGCCCCGGCCTCCGAGCTGGCGCGGCTCTTCGTCGAGGGGGAGGAAGGACGGGGCGGGGCGCTGGCGGCGCTGGTGAACGAGGCGGGATACACCCTGCCTCCGCTGCCGAACCTCTTCTACACCCGCGACTGCGCGGCCGTCGTCGCCGACCGGGTGCTGATCTCGGCGATGCGCCACGAGGTCCGGTGGACGGAAGAGGTCATCATGCAGACCCTGTTCAGCTTCCACCCCGAGCTGACCAACGGCGGTATCCTTTACGACGGGACCGACGAGCGACGCATGAACACGAGCGTCGAGGGGGGCGATCTCCACGTCCTCCGCGAGGACCTGCTGCTGGTGGGCCTCTCCGAGCGGACCTCCGCGGCCGGGATCGACACGATCTCGGAGCACCTCATGGCGGAAACCGGCGTGCGCGACGTGCTGGTCGTGGCGCTGCCGTCGCACCGCACCTCGATCCACCTGGACATGATCTTCACCATGGTGGATCGCGACCTTTGCTGCGTGTACCCGCCCTATTTCCTCGGGCCGGGCCGGCGGCCCGTCCTGCACCTGACACGCGACGGCGAGCTGCGCGAGCGGACGGACCTCTTCACCGCCCTGGAGGAGCTGGGGCTCCCCCTCGAGCCGATCCGCTGCGGCGGGGAGCGCCGGACGGTGCAGGATCGGGAGCAGTGGGGTAGCGGATGCAACCTGTTCGCGGTCGCGCCGGGTCGGCTGGTCGCCTACGACCGCAACGAGCACACGCTGGAGGCGCTCGAGCGGGAAGGGGGGCTCCGGGTCGTGCCCGCCGTGGACTTCCTGACCGGCGACGCGTCGGTGGCCGAGGACGAGCGGGTCGTCGTCGCCGTGGAGGGCACGGAGCTCGTGCGGGGCGGGGGAGGACCGCGCTGTATGACCCTCCCGGTCGCCCGACGCTCGCCGTGGGACGCATGAGCGGGAGCTCCGAGCGCGGCCTGCGCTTCTCGGGGGCCTCTCCGCTCCTCGAGCGGGCGTTCCGGGAGCTCCGGGGCGGCCCGCGCTCCTCCTCCTTCCTGGCCCGACGGGTGCTCGGCGTACGCCAGGCCCCCGAGGCGCTGGCCGACCGGCTGGTCGACGAGCTGCTGCAGGGGCACGAGGCGGTCGACCGCGACGCCTCCGGAAGCTGGCGGCTGCGCGACCCGTCGGTCCCCGACGACGCCCGCCTCGAGGAGCTCGACTACGTGGTGGTGGACGTCGAGACCACGGGCAGCTCGCCCACGCGCGGCGACCGGATCACCGAGATCGCGGCGGTCGAGGTGAGCGGCGGCCGAATCGTCGACGAGTTCAGCACGCTGGTGGACCCGGGCCGCCCCATCCCGCCCTGGATCTCCCGCCTCACCGGCATCACGCCGGAGATGGTGGAGGACGCGCCGGCCTTCTCCGAGGTCGCCGACCTGCTGCTCGAGCGTCTGGAGGGACGGGTGTTCGTGGCGCACAACGTGCCCTTCGACTGGCGGTTCGTGACGCACGAGATGCGGCGGGCGCGCTCGCTGCTCCCGGAGGGCCCGCGCCTCTGCACGCTCCGTCTCGCACGCCGGGCGCTCCCCGGCCTGCGGCGCAAGGGGCTGGACGGCGTGGCCCGCTACTTCGGCGTCGAGATCGAGGCGCGGCACCGGGCGGCCGGCGATGCGCTGGCCACGGCATCGGTGCTGCTGCGACTGCTCGAGCTGGCCGACCGGAAGGGCGTGGCCCGCTGGGCGGAGATGGACGCGTGGCTCGGCGGGGGAGCGCTCCCCGTCGAGGCCGACCCGAGAGAGCGAGGCTGAGATGCTGATCTACGAAGGCGACGGACTGCGCGTCGTCACGGTCGAGGCGGGCCGCCTGCGGCTCGACGGTGGCGCGATGTTCGGCGTGGTGCCCAAGCCCCTGTGGGAGCGTCGGATCCCGGCCGACGAGCGCAATCGGATCCCCCTGGCGATGCGCTGTCTGCTGATCCAGACCCGGGATCGCAACCTGCTCGTCGACACGGGGGTCGGCCACAAGGAGGAGGAGAAGTTCGAGCGGATCTACGGGATCGAGAACGAGGGCGATCCGACGCGCCTCGAGGACGGACTCCGGGCCTGGGGCGTCGAGCCGGAGGGAGTAGACACCGTGATCTGCACCCACCTCCACTTCGACCACGCGGGCGGATGCACCGTCCGCGACGAGTCGGGCGAGGTGCGCCCGGCGTTCCCCGACGCACGCTATCTGATCCGGCGGGGTGAGTGGGAGTACGCCCACCGCGACAACGAGCGCATCCAGGCCAGCTACCTGGCCCACAACTTCGATCCGCTCGAAGCGGCGGGGCAGGTCGAGTTCGTCGAGGAGGACGTGGAGGTGGCGCCCGGCGTCACTTTGCTGCACACGCCGGGACACACACCCCATCACCAGTCCGTGCGGATCGACGCGGGCGACGACGTCCTCCTCTATCTCGCGGACCTCGTGCCGACGACGGCGCATATACCCCTACCCTGGATCATGGGGTACGACGTCGAGCCGCTCGTGACCCTGGAGAGCAAGCGGGAGCTGCTGACGCGCGCCGGCGAGGAGGGGTGGATTCTGATCTTCGAGCACGACCCCCGGGTGGCCTACGGATGGGCCCGACCCCGCGACGGCGGGGGCTGCGAGCTGGCGAGCCCCGAGCCGGAGTCGGGGGCGCCGGACGAGGGCGCTCGGGGCGTCGTCGGCGAGGAGGACGACCGGACGAACCGCAGCGAGGAGGAGGATGGATGAGCCGGCCGGAAAGGACACCCGTCATCGTCAGCGC
>CAZEUW010000025.1:0-17917 GCA_964515425.1 uncultured Gemmatimonadota bacterium
GGAGGCCTGGTGGCGGCGATGGCGCTGGGGGCCGGGGGCCGGGGCGAGCTCGGCCGGCTCCGCTTCCCCTTCGCCTTCGTCTTCGTCGTCCTGACGGGCGGATTCGGGGCGGCCCTGGCGCTCGCGCCGGCGTCCGCCCCCGACCCGACGCTCTGGCTGGGCCTGCCGCCGCGCGCCGCGGTGATCCTCTACGGAGTGGGCCTCCTGCCGCTGCTCGTGGTGCCGCTCGCCTACGCCCTCACCTTCGACGAGATGACCCTCTCCCAGGAGGACTGGGAGCGGGTCCGGGCGGCGGCGCCGCCGGAGGACCGTTGAGCGGCGCGGCCTGGATGCCGGCCCTGCTCCAGGGGACGAGCCTGCCGCCCCTGGCCCAGCCCGTCGTGATCGCGGTCGCGGTCTTCTACTTCGCGGTCGTGACGGCGATCGGGGTGTGGGCGATGCGCCGCACCCGGACGGCCGACGACTTCTTCGTGGCGGGGAAGGGCATCGGCCTGATCGCCCTGAGCGTGGCCGCGATGTCCGCCACCCTCTCCGGCTTCGCCTTCATCGGCGGCCCCGGGCTCGTCTACTCCATGGGCCTGGGGGCCATGTACATCATCCTCCCCGCCTCGATCACCAGCGCCATGGTGGCCTGGGTGCTGGCCAAGCGGATGCGGCTCCTGGGCGAGCTCAGGGGGCTGATCACCGTGCCCGACGCCATCGGCGTGCGCTACGGATCGCCCCTCGCCCAGGGGCTGGCCGGCGTCTCCGTGCTGGTGGCCGTGATCGGCTACATGGCCACGAATTTCCTCGCCCTGGGGCTGGTCATCGACGCCATCTTCCAGACGGGGCTGGGCTGGGGGATCTGGATCGGGGCGGCGGTCGTGCTGGCCTATACCGTCGCCGGAGGGATGATCGCCGGGATCTACACGGACGTCTTCCAGGGCCTGATCATGGCGGCGGCGTCGGTCATGGTCTTCGCCTTCTGCCTGGAGGCCGGGGGCGGGCTGGACGGGCTCTCCCGCAGCATCATGGCGGCGGATGCCGCCTTCCTGGAGCCGTGGGGCAAGCTCACGCCGCTGGCGGCCCTGTCCTTCTTCTTCGTGTTCGGGATGGGGTCGCTGGGCCAGCCGCAGGTGCTCCACAAGTTCTACATGCTGAAGGACCCCCGGCGCCTGAAGTGGTACCCGGCGCTCGCGACCGCCGCCCTCTTCCTCGCCATGCTGCTCTTCTTCGGGGTGGGCGTGGCGGTGAAGGCGCTGGTCGCCGACGGGAGCCTCCAGCCGCTCGCCCACCCGGACCAGGCGACGCCCCTCTTCCTGCTCCACTACACGCCGCTGCTGCTGGCCGGGATCGTCTTCTCCGGCGTCGCCGCGGCGATCATGAGCACCGTGAACGCGTTCATGAACATCGGGGCGGCCGTGATCACGCACGACCTGCCGGTGGCGTTCGGCCGGCCGCTGGAGGACGAGCTGACGTGGGGCCGGATCTCCACCGTCGCCATCACGGCGGCCGCCGCCCTCACCGCCCACGTGTCGGGCACGCTGGTGGCCTTCCTCGGGATCTTCGGGTGGGGGCTGTTCGCGGCCACCCTCGTGCCGGCGCTCGCGGTCGGGCTGAACTGGGAGGGGGCCACCCGCGGCGGAGCGATCGCCTCGATCGCCACGGGGCTCGTGATGACGCTGGTGTTCGAGACGGCCGCCTACTTCGGCGTCTACGGCTTCCCGGAGGGCGTCACGGTCTCGGGCGCCTCGCTGGTGGCCTCGATCCTCGTCTTCTTCGGCGTCTCGGCGGTCACCCGCGCGGGGAGCGGCCGGGACATCCCCGAGGACGTCCGGCTGGCGATGGAGGTGTGACGATGGACGGCTACGCCTTCGAGGAGCTCGAGGTGGGCATGGCGGCCGAACGGTCGAAGACCGTCACCGAGGCCGACGTGACCCTGTTCGCGGGCATCACCGGAGACTTCAACCCCGCGCACGTGGACGAGGAGGCCGCCCGCCGTGGCCGCTTCGGAGGACGGATCGCGCACGGGATGCTCACGGCGGGCCTGCTCTCGGCGGTGCTCGGGACCCGGCTGCCGGGTCCCGGCTGCATCTACGTCGGGCAGACCCTCCGCTTCACGCGTCCGGTGCGCATCGGTGACACGGTGACCGCGAGGGTGGAGGTCGCCGAGCTGAGGCCGGAGGACCGGCGGGTGGTCCTGACGACCACCTGCCGCAACCAGGAGGGAGAGACGGTGCTGGAAGGAGAGGCGGAAGTGATGGTGCCGGAACCGTGAGCGATCGACGGAAGTGCAGGCCCGAGTACGAGGCGCCGGAGGCCGGATACGGCCGGTGCGCCGCACGCGAATCGAACCGGGAGGACAGGATGGGAAGGGAACGTCGTGGACGCCGAATCCGCCGGGCCGCGGCCTGGGTGGCCGCCGGCCTCGCGCTGGCGACGGCGCCGTCGCTGGCGTCGGCCCAGCAGGGCGCGATCGAGGGCACGGTCGTGGGCGAGGACGGCACGCCGCTGCGGAGCGCCCAGGTCGTCGTGGTGGGCACCCGCCTGGGTGACCTCACCGACGGCAACGGTCGCTTCCGGATCGGGAGCGTGCCGGCGGGGACGCACGCGCTCGAGGTGCGGCTGGCCGGCTTCCGCCGCGCCGACGTGACCGAGGTGGAGGTCGAGCCCGGGGGGACGGCCACCGTGGAGGTGACCCTGACCCGTGCGCCCTACGAGCTGGGCGGCCTGGTCGTCTCGGCCGCGCGCCAGACGCAGCGGATCACCGAGGCGCCGGCCACGATCACCAAGATCGGGTCGGAGGAGATCGAGAACTCCGTGGGCAACTCCTTCAGCGGGGCGCTCAAGCAGGTGAAGGGGCTCGAGTACATCCAGGTCGGAATGACGACCGTGGCCGTGAACGCCCGCGGCTTCAACTCCTCCTTCAACAACCGGATGTTGATGATGGAGGACGGCAGGGTGGCCGTGCTGCCGGAGAACGGGCTCCCGGTCGGGCAGTTCACGACCATCCCCAAGCTGGACCTGGAGAGCGTCGAGGTGCTGGTCGGTCCGGGCGCCTCCCTGTACGGTCAGGACGCCTCGAACGGCGTCATCAGCCTGCAGACCAAGGATCCGCGCGAGTACCAGGGGACGACGGTCGAGGTCACGAAGGGCACGCGGGACTACACCGACGTCCAGTTCCGCCACGCCGGCGTGCTCGGCGACGGTCACTGGGGCTACAAGTTCACCGGCGAGTGGCAGGAGGCGGACGACTTCAGCAACCGGCTGATCTACAACCCCACCTCGGAGAACCCCCTCCCGGAGGTGGGCGCCGACTGGACGACGAGCGTCGCCCGGGGCGAGGGCTCGCTCGTCTACTACGACGACGACCTGAACAACCTCCGGGTCGAGCTGTCGGGCGGCTGGAGCGAGTCCGACGCGATGGGCCAGACGAACGTCGGCCGCAACCACATCGAGGATTGGTCCTACAGCTTCCAGCAGCTCCGGGGCTCCACCGACAACCTCTACTTCAGCGCCTACCACACCCACTCGCAATCGGGCGGCACCTTCGCGGTGAACAGCTTCACCTCCTTCAAGGCGGCGCTGCCGGGCCTCTCCGACGACTCCCTGCAGCACCTGTCCGACTTCCCGAGCAACTCGGACCTCTACGCGCTGGACTTCCAGCACAACTTCCGGGTGCCGGAGCTGCTGAACACCCGCTTCGTGTGGGGCGGCCAGTTCCGACACGACGAGGTGAGCAGCAAGGAGCAGTGGCTCACCGACGTCCAGACGGGCGAGCCGATCGGGATCGACCAGGGGGGCGCGTTCGCGCAGTCCGAGACGCCGCTCACGCCCGAGGTGGATCTCATCCTCGGGGCGCGGTGGGACGACCACCAGGACTACGGCTCGCAGTTCAGCCCCACGGCGGGCGTCACCTACAGCCCGACCGAGGACCAGACGCTGAGGCTCACTTACCGCGAGGCGTTCAAGTCGCCGACGACGCTGCAGACCCGCTTCTTCATCTTCGACTTCGCGCCGTTCATCGGCGTGTTCGGCAACCGGACCGGATTCGAGGTCGTGGACGCGGAGGGCAACGTGCTGCAGACGCACGAGCCGCTCGTGCCCGAGGTGAACGAGACGTGGGAGCTCGGCTACAAGGGCGTGCTCGGCGACCGCTGGTACCTGGACGCGGCGCTCTGGTACGCCGACTACCAGAACTTCCTCGGGTCGCTGCTGCCCATCAACAACCCGTTCGGCGACCCGGCCACCTTCGCCCGCTTTCCCGGCGGCGAGGCGCTGGTCAGCCCGGCCGGACGGCCGCAGATCGTGCTCACCTACATGAACCAGGGGAACGCCAAGCTGAAGGGCCTGGACCTCGGTGCGAGCTACGCGGTCAGCCCGGACGTGACGCTCAAGGGCACCTTCTCCTGGCTGGACCTCGACGAGGCCGAGCAGGCTCCGGCCGTGAACGCGCCCCCCGTGCGCTGGACGCTGGGCAGCACCTTCGAGAACCTGTTCGACCGGGGATCGGGCGGACTCGTCGTCCGTCACACCACCGGCTATCCGTTCACGTCGGGCATCAACAACGGCAGGATCCCGACCTTCACCACGGCCGACCTGAATCTGGGCGTCGACCTGCCGTGGGAGGGCCTGGAGGCCCGTCTGCAGGCCGACAACCTCTTCACCTGCCGGACGATGGAGCAGACCACGTCCGGGACCGCCGGCGGCGTGCCGGTCCGCTCGCCGCAGCTCGACGACGGCCAGGACGCGTCCGACCTGGACGGGTCGACCCACTGCGGCTTCGACGTGCCGCACCTGGAGATGATCAACATGCCGGGAATCGAGACGACGGTCTTCCTCGGGCTCCGGTGGAGCAGCTGAGGAGCCGGTGGAGCCGCTGAAGTCCGGGAGCGGCGGTCCGGGGGCGGCGGCGCTGCTCCTGGCCGCCGCGGCCCTCCCGGCGATCGCGTCGTGCCAGGAGCGTCCCGCCGAGGAGGAGCCGCCCGGTGCCGACGGGGAGGAGGCGCGGATCGAGGGATCGTTCGAGGAGGGGGTCCACGAGAGCCGGCACGGGACGAGACGCTACCGGCTGTTCGTGCCCGAGGGCGCAACGGGCCCCGCTCCGCTCCTGGTCATGCTGCACGGATGCACCCAGGACGGCCGGGACCTCGCCCTCGGGACCCGCATGAACCGGCGGGCCGGGGCGCGGGGCTGGACGGTGCTCTATCCGGAGCAGCCGGCGGAGGCGCATCCGCAGCGATGCTGGAACTGGTACCTCGAGGAGCACCAGACGGCGGAGGGGGGCGAGCCGGCCCTGCTCCGCTCGATGATCGAGTCGGTACGCGCCTCGCGGGAGGTGGACCCCGAACGGGTCTACGTGGCCGGCGTCTCGGCAGGCGGGGCGATGGCGCTGATCCTCGGCGCCGCGTTCCCCGGGCGGTTCGCCGCGGTCGCCTCCCACTCGGGCGTGCCCTACGGCGCCGGGCGCGGTCGAGCGGAAGCCCTCGAGGTCATGGACGGCGGGGGCGCGCCCGTTCCGGAGCTGGCGCGGAGGCTCCGGTCGGCGCTCGGCGGGTCCGATCCGCCGCCCCTCCTGCTGGTCCACGGCACCGCGGACGGGGCGGTGGACGCTTCCAACAGCCGACGGGCGGCCGCCGCCTGGTGGCTCGCCGGCGAGCCCGCCGGGGCGCGGCGGACGGCCGCGTCGTCCGACTCCGCCGTGGGGCCGGGTGGGGCCGAGGCGCCGGACCTCGAGGCGCTGCTTCCGCCGCCGGCGGTCGCGACGACGGGCACTTCCGGGGGAGGGCTGGACTGGAGCCGACGCACCTGGCAGCGCGCCGACGGCGCCCCCGACCTCGAGCTGTGGCTCGTCGAGGGGCTCGGACACGCCTGGTCCGGCGGGGATCCGGCGGGGAGCTACGCCGAGCCGCGCGGCCCCGACGCGAGCAGGATCGTGGTGGACTTCTTCGCGCGGGTCTCCGGCGACCGGCGCGGCGTGGACGACCCGCCGTACGACCGGGAGCGCCGATGAACGGCGACGGCACGCCCGCCTTCGACCCCCCGGAGTTCCCGGTCCGGCCCGATCCGCTTCGCCACTGGCGCCACCTGGCGCCCGAGCGGACGGCCCTGCTCGACGTCCCGGCCGGACGCCGCTGGAGCTACGCCGAGCTCGACGCGGCGGCCGATCGGTGGGCGGCACGGCTGGACGCCGAGGAGGTCGGCCGGGGCGACCGGGTCGCGGTGCTCGCCCGCGGCCGGGTGGAGACGGTGCACCTCTACTTCGCCTGCGGGCGCACCGGGGCGATCCTGGTGCCGCTGAACTGGCGGCTGGCGCCGCGCGAGCTGGCCGGCGTCCTCGCCGACGCCCGCCCGGCCGTGCTCTACGGCGAGGAGGCCTACCGAGAGACCGCGCGGAGCGCGGTGGAGTCCGCTCCCGAGGGCGTCGCGGAGGTCCCCTGGGTCGACCTGGACGGGGCGGCGGAGACGCCGCCCGGGGCCGAGGGGCCCCGCGAGGACGTGGCGGTCGACGGGCACGACCCGCACATGATCCTCTACACCTCCGGCAGCACCGGCCGCCCGAAGGGGGTCGTGGTGCCCCACCGCCAGATCCTCTACAACGCCGTGGCCACCACGACCGCCTGGGAGCTCGGCCCCGAGGACGTGGCGCCGATCTCCACGCCGCTCTTCCACACCGGAGGATGGCACACCTTCGCCACGCCCCTGTGGCACGTGGGCGGGACGGTCGTCCGGATCGGCTCCTTCGACCCGGACCGCTTCCTCGGGACGCTGGCGGACACGGGATGCACCGTGACGCTGACCGTCCCCACGCAGCTCCAGATGCTCCGCGAGGGGGCCGAGTGGGGGCGGCCGCTGCCGGGCTTCCGCGCCTTCTTCTGCGGGGGCGCCCCCCTTCCCGAGCCGCTCTTCGAGGCCTGCCGGGCGGCCGGCTACCCGGTGCGCGAGGGCTACGGCCTCACCGAGTGCGGGCCGAACTGCTTCGCCATGGAGCCGGACGCCTGGGACCGGGTCCACGGGTGGGTCGGCCGCCCGGTGCCCTTCCTCGAGATGAGGCTCGAGACGGAGGAGGGGCGGGAGCCGTCGCCCGGCGAGCCCGGCGAGCTGCTGCTGCGCGGACCCCAGATGTTCGGCGGCTACTACCGGGACCCGGAGCGCACCGCCGAGGCGGTCACCCCGGAGGGATGGTTGCGCACCGGCGACCTGGCGATGCGCAGCGAGGAGGGGATCTACGCGATCCGCGGCCGCAAGAAGGAGATGTACATCTCCGGCGGAGAGAACGTCTATCCCGGCGAGGTGGAGGCCGCGCTGGCCGGCTGCCCCGGCGTGGCCTCCGTCGCCGTGGTGGGAATGCCGCACGAGCGGTGGGGCGAGGTCGGCCGCGCCTTCCTGGTGGCGGAGGCGGACGCCGATCTCTCGGTCGACGAGGTCGCCGGCTGGGCGCGGGAGCGGCTGGCGGGCTACAAGGTGCCGGAGAGCTTCGTCCTGCTGGAGGAGCTGCCGCGGCTGGGCTCGGGCAAGGTCGACCGGTCGGCCCTCGCGTCGCGCGGGCCGGACCGGGAGGGCGCGACGTGACGAGGGCGTCGTGAAGGGAGCGCGGTCGCGGGGCTCCACCCTCCGCGCCACGCTCGCCTACGTCGCGGAGGCGTGCGGAGAGGCGCGCGCGGAGGCCGTGCTGGAGCGCCTCGAGCCGGACGCCCGTCGGCGGGTCGAGACGGTCGGGGACACCGACGAGCTCTCCTTCGACCTCAACCTGGAGCTGTGGCGTGCCGTCGACGAGGAGATCGGCGAGGAGGTGCCCGACTGGCCGGAGCGGGCCGGCGCCTTCTCGATCGCGTCGTCGGGTCAGGAGCACTACGGGGGCATCCTCCGCAAGGCGAGCCCGCGGGAGTTCCTCACGCAGCCGGTGTCGCTCTTCCGCCTCTACTACGCTCCCGGCGACATGGAGGTGGTGCGGGAGGAAAAGGGCAGGGTCGTGCTGCGGCTGGTCGGGTTCGGCCGCGCCGATCCGCTCTTCTGCCGCCGCCAGACAGGGGGGCTCCGACGCGCGCTCGAGCTGGCCGGCGGCGAGGACGCGGCCGTGCGGCACGTACGCTGCAGCCACGAAGGCGACGCGTTCTGCGAGTGGGAGCTGGCCTGGAGCGAGAGGAGCTGAAGCGTGCGACGTGCGACGAATCGAATCCCGCCTCTGCTGGTCCTCGCGGCGCTGGTCGCCTGCGGCGGGGCCGGCGGCTCACCCGACGCCGCGGACGATTCGGCGGCCGCGGCCGACCCGACGGCCTCCGACGCGGACGCCGATCCGCTGCTCCGGCCGGGCAGCGCCGAGGCGACCCGCCGCGCGCCCGACGTCTACCGGGTGGAATTCCGGACCAGCGAAGGGCCCTTCACGGTCGAGGTCAGGCGCGCGTGGGCGCCCCGCGGCGCGGACCGGCTGTACAACCTCGTGCGGCTCGACTTCTTCCGGGGCGCCCGGTTCTTCCGGGTGCTCGAGGGCTTCGTGGCGCAGTTCGGCATGTCCGGGCGGCCCGCGGTCGACTCCGCCTGGCGCGAGCACCCGATCCGGGACGACTCGGTCCGGCACACGAACGCGCGCGGCACCCTGACCTTCGCCGCCGCCGGGGAGGACACGCGGACGACGCAGCTCTTCGTGAACCTGGCCGACAACCCCCGGCTGGACGGGATGGGCTTCGCCCCGGTGGGCGAGGTGGTGGAGGGCATGGCGGTCGTGGACTCCCTCCACGCCGGCTACGGCGAGGGCGCTCCCCGCGGCAGCGGGCCCTCGCAGGCGCGGATCCTCCGGGAGGGCAACGACTACCTGGAGCGCTCCTTCCCCGAGCTGGACCACGTGGAGGAGGCCCGCCTCGTGGATGCTCCCGACGCTCCCGACGCGCCCGACGAGGAGCGCGACGATCGGTAAGCGGGTCGCGCTGTGCGAGGTCTCCGACGTCCCGGAGGGCGAGGGCACCACGGTGAGCGTGGGGGACCGGGAGATTGCGCTCTTCCACGTGGAGGGGGAGTTCTACGCGCTGGCCAACTTCTGCAGCCACGAGGGCGGCCCCCTCGGGCAGGGGATGGTGTTCGGGACCACGGTGAGCTGCCCCTGGCACTTCGCCGAGTTCGACGTGACGACGGGCGAGTCGCTGGACGACATCGCCCCCTGCGGCGTGGAGACCTACCCGGTGGTCGTCGAGGACGGCGTGGTGAAGGTCGAGCTCGACTGACGCCGAGCTCCTCGTACCCCTCGCTCAGCCCTCGAGCTCCGCCATCACCCGTTGCCTCCGCTCGGGCGCGCGCCGATAGCCGAGGTTGCTGAGGTAGACCCGCTCGACGCCCAGATCGGCCAGTCGTCTCACGGTCCGCGCGCAGATCTCCTCCGGGCGGTCGCCCCGCTCGAACTCCCGGGTGAGCCCCTCGGCCGGCACCGGGAAGAACCGGGAGAGCCGCTCCAGCGTCTCCGGGCTCGCGCTCCGGTAGTAGAACACCCCGAACACCCCCGGCCAGGGCACGCCCCGGCGTCGGGCCTCCTCGAGGAACGCCTCCACCCGGTCGAGATGGTGGTGGGAGACGACCTGGGTCAGGTAGAACTCCGCCGTGAAGTCGTCGGCCATCAGGTAGCCGACCTGCTCCGCGGGATCGGCGTGGGGGTTCGCCCAGCCGCCCAGCGTCAGCGAGGGCACGCGGCGGCGGATCCGCTGGCGGAGCTGGTAGGCGTGCTCGACGCAGCGCGGCGGCCCGACCGAAGTGTCGCCGCCCACCACCACCAGGGCCTGGACGCCGGAGGCGGCCGCCCGGTCCGCGTACATGAGGCAGGAGTCCAGGGGGTGCTTGCAGGTCAGGAAAGGGGCCGCCGTGGTCGGGTCGAGGTCGCCCACCAGGTTGGTCGTGAGGTGCCGGAGGTTCTGCTCCTCCTCCTCGCCCACGGCGCCGTCGGTCAGGAAGACCGTGGCCCGCTCCCGGGTGAGGCGGCGCACCGTGTGGTGCAGGTCGATCCACCGGTCGCGGCTCTCGGCGGCGTCCAGCCCCGTCGGCGGCGGACGGAGCTCGGCAGCGACGAGCGGCGCGTCCTCACGGAGCCGGTCCAGGAAGGGCGTGGAGGCGGTCCCGGACGGATCGCTCATCCGCAGCCCAGCGCGCGGTCCAGGAAGGGATCGAGACGGGCCCAGAACGTCTCGTCGAACCAGAGGTCCCCGTGGCCGGCGGCCGGCGCCTCGTACCAGACGGCCCCGTCCCCGGCCGCGGCGTGGACCCGCCGGGTGAGCGACCGGGGGACGAGGTCGTCCCTCCCGCCGCGCGCCACGAAGACCGGCGCCTCGATGCGGCCGACCGGTCCGATCACGTCCCAGTTCTCGGTCGGCCAGCCGCGGAAGAGCGCGTCCGGCAGCCAGCGGTAGAGCCGCTCGGCCAGCGCCGGCACGCTCGTGAAGGCGCCGGTGAGCACGGCCGCCCCGGGCCCGGGATCGACCCGGGCCGCCAGCTCCGCGGCCACGGCCGCCCCGAGCGAGTGGCCGGCGACGGCGATCCGATCGGCCTCGAGGCGGCGCGCTCCGGTGAGGTGGCGCCAGCTCGCCAGCGCGTCGCGGCGGAGGCCCGCCTCGGAGGGGCTGCCGCCGCTGAGCCCGTAGCCGCGGTAGTCGACCATGAGCGCGTGGCGCCCGCCGCCGGCGATCCGCGCCGCGACGGGGGCCCGCTGGGTCAGGGCACCGGCATTGCCGTGGAAGTAGAGGACGGCGCCGCAGGCCTCCCCCACGGCCGGCACCCACCAGGCGTGGAGCTCCACGCCGTCCTCGGTCCGGAGGCGGAGCTCCTCGCCGGAGGGCAGGCCGTGGTCGGCGGGCGCCGACCGCGCCGCGTCCGTCCGGCCCGGAAAGTAGAGGAAGGTCGGCACGACCGTGCGCGAGACGAAGCCGGGGAAGGCGAGCCCGATCACGAGGGCGATCCCCGCCAGGACCACGAGGGAGGCGACGGTCCGTCGCGCCACCCGGCCGGTCGACAGCTCATCGCTCACCGCTCCGCGTCGCGCGCGTTCGCCTTCGAGGTCTCCACGTCCCGGAGCGTGGGCCGGCGCCCCGGCGATCGCAAGGTCCGACGGCCCGGGCCCGGGGTGTCCGGGCGCTGGCGATGCCCCGGAGTGCTCCAGGATGCCCCGGGGTGCGACGATCGGCGAGGAAGTGTTAGATAGTGACACCGCCGATCGCCGGAACCCGAAGCCGAGTCCCCTGAGACCGAGCGTGAGACCATGCATCGAGCCGATCCCCGTCCTCCGACCCGTGCCCGTACGCTGGCCGGCGCCGCCGCCCTCCTCCTGCCCCTCGTCCCGGCGGCCCTGACGGGCCAGGACCGCGGCTCGTTCGGCGTGGACGACGCGATCGGCCTCGTCGAGGTCTCCGACCCCCGGATCTCGCCGGACGGGACGCACGTCCTCTTCACGCGGTCGACGCTGGACTGGGAGGAGAACGAGCGGGACCGCAGGATCTGGATCGTCGGCGCCGAGGGGGAGGACCCGCGGCCCTTCACCGGGACGGAGGGCGACGCGGATCCGCGCTGGTCCCCGGACGGCGGGCGGATCGCCTTCCTCCGTCGGGTGGGCGAGGACGACGACCGGCGGAGCCAGCTCTTCGTGATCCGCGCCGACGGGGGCGAGGCCCGCCAGCTCACCGAGCACCCGACCTCGGTCGGGTCGTTCGCCTGGTCGCCGACCGGCGACGGCCTCTTCTTCGTGGCCGACGACAGCCTCACGGACGAGGAGGAGGAGCGGCGCGAGGCCGGCTACGACGCGGTCTTCGTGAACGAGGGGCCGAACGGACAGGAGCGCGGCAGCTGGGAGGACCTCTGGCGGGTGTCGGCCCATCCCGACTCCGGCCCCGCCCGTCCCGTCACCGCGCGGGAGCACACGATCGGCGATTTCGCGGTGGCGCCCGACGGGGAGCGGGTGGCCTTCACCTACCGGACGGAGAACCATCGGAACGAGCCGTTCCGGTCCGAGATCGCGGTCGTCGACGTGGCGACCGGGGAGATCCGGGACCTGACGGACAACGCGGTGCCGGAGTCGGACCTCGCGTGGTCGCCCGACGGGGCGTGGCTCACCTTCGTCGCGCCCGACCTCGACCGGTGGCGGCTCGACCAGGGGGACCTCTGGCTGATGGACCCCGAGAGCACCGAGGCGCGCCGGCTGGCGGAGGGCTTCGAGCCGGCGCTGAGGGCTTATCGGTGGGCGCCCGACGGCGAGAGCCTCGTCGCGGTCGCCCAGGACGGCACCGAGCGGGAGCTGTTCCGGATCCGCCCGGCGTCCGACTCCGCCGACGCCGTCGAGCGGCTCACCGGCCTCGGCGGCTCGGTCGGCTCCTTCACGCTCTCGGCCGACGGCGACGCTGTCGCCTACGCCTTCGAGTCGCCGACCCGACCGGGCGACCTCTACCTGGCCGAGCTGCGGCCGCCGGCCGCGGACGATGCCGTCCGCCTCACCCGGGCCAACCCGGAGGTGGAGGCGATGCCGCTGGCCGATCCGGAGCTCCTCCGCTGGACGAGCGACGAGGGCGTCGAGGTCGAGGGGCTCCTGTACCGTCCGCCCGCCGTCGGGGACGCGCGCTCCGGCGGATGGCGCTCGCCGGGCGCCCTGGTGCTGGAGATCCACGGCGGCCCGGCGGGCGTGTTCGGGCGCTGGTTCGACGCCGACGCCCAGGTGCTGGCGGCCCACGGCTACGCGGTGCTGCAGCCCAACGTGCGGGGGTCCTCCGGTTACGGCGACGACTTCCTGCGCGGCAACATGGAGGACATCGGCGGCGGCGACTACCGCGACCTGAGGGCCGGCGTGGACACCGTGGTCGGGCGCGGCGTGGCCCACCCCGACTCGCTCGCGGTCAAGGGATGGAGCTACGGCGGGATCCTCGGCGGCTGGACCCTGACGCGGACCGACCGGTTCCGGGCCGCCAGCCTCGGCGCCATGGTGGCCGACTGGTCCAGCGAGTACGGCGTCGGCTTCCACTACGACGTCGTCCGCTGGTACCTGGGCGGCACGCCCTGGTCCAACGCCGAGTTCTGGAGGGAGCGCTCGGCCTACACCCACGCCGACGAGGTCTCGACGCCGACGATCCTCTTCCACGGAGCGGAAGACGACGTCGACACGCCGGGCCAGTCGATGAACTTCCACCAGGCGCTGCGCCACTTCGGCGTCCCCACGCGCTACGTCCTCTTCCCGCGCGAGGGGCACGGGATCGGGGAGCCGCGCCACCACCGCACGCGGCTGGTCGAGGAGCTGCGCTGGTTCCAGCGGCACGTGCGCGGCGACGAGGGCTGGACCGCCCCGGAGCGGCCGGAGGACTAAGGCTCGGGCCGGCTCCGGTCCTCGTACGGCGGGCGGCCGGGGGCCACGGGCCCGGTCTCCGAGAGCCGCTCCAGGATCCAGGTGACCGCCCGCTGGAGCTGCGGGTCCTCGCCCCGCGCGAGGGCGGAGGGGTCGTCCTCGACCCGGATGTCGGGCTCGACGCCGTGCCCCTCGGCGAACCACTCCCCGTCGGGTCCGTACATCCGGAAGGTGGGCACCGTCACCACGCCGCCGTCGACGAGCGAGGGTACGCCGCTGATCCCGATCAGCCCGCCCCAGGTGCGCTCCCCGATGAGCGGTCCGCGGTCGGCCGCCCGGAAGTAATAGGGGAAGGCGTCGCCGCCCGAGCCGCTCCAGCCGTTGATCAGCATCGCCTGCGGTCCGAAGTGCGCCACCGGGGGCCACTGCCAGTCCCTGCCGTGCCGGACCGCCCACCAGCTCAGCGGCGGCCGGTCGAGCAGCTCCACGAAGCGGTCGGGGATCTGGCCGCCGCTGTTCCAGCGCTCGTCGACGACGAGCCCCTCCATGTGGAACTGGCCCTGGAACTGGCGGAGCAGCTCGGTCTGCCCGTCCACGCCCGTGTTGGGGACGTAGACGTAGCCCACGCGGCCGCCGCTGGCCTCCGCGACCGCCTCGCGGTTGTCCTGGATCCAGGCGAGATGACGAAGGCGCAGGTCCTCGTCCGGGCGGAGCGTCTCGACGAGGACCGTGCGGGCCCCCTCCGGAGTCGGCCGGTCGTTCACGGTGAGCTCGACCGCCTCGCCGGCGAGGCCGTCGAAGGCGGCCCAGGGGCCGGCAGACGTGGCCAGCGGCACCCCGTTCACCGCCAGCACGTAGTCGCCCTCGGCGACGTCCACGCCCGACCGGTCGAGGGGCGAGCGCACCTCGCTCACCCAGGGGGCCGGGCGCAGGATCTCCTCGATCCGGTAGGCGCCGTCGCTCACGGCCCAGTTCACGCCGAGCATCCCCACCGGCCGCGACTCGGTCTCCGGCAGGTCGCCTCCGAACCGGTAGGTGTGCGACGCGTTGAGCTCGGCGATCATCTCGCCCAGGACGTGATTGACGTCCCACCGCGTCACCGCGTCCTCGAGGAGGGGGGCGTACCGCTCCCGCACGGCCCGCCAGTCGACACCGTGCATGTTCGGGTCGTAGAAGTAGTCGCGGAAGAAGCGCCAGCTGTCGGCGAACATCTGCCGCCACTCCTCGGCCGGCTCGACGGGGGCGGTCATCTCGCCGGTCCGCAGCGGCTCCCCGAACTCCTGTCCGGGCGCCAGCTCGACGATCGCGTAGCGCCCGTCCTTCGCGACGAGGGCCTTCTCCCCGTCGGCCGTCACCGCGTGGCCGTCGACGTCCTCGAGGACGGTCTGCTCCTCGCGCTCGGCGAGGTCCCAGTAGATCAGCGATGACGCCTCGTCGCCCGAGCCGGAGCGGGGGAGCCGCCGGACCACGACCTTCCCGGGGGCGGCCGCTAGCCCGGTGTAGTTGCCCGGCGCCAGCGGCAGCTCGACCGCCCGTGCGTCGAACCCGTCGAGGTCGATCTCGACCGGATCGGGAGCGTCGGCCGCCGGGTCCTCCTCCCCGTCCTCGCCCTCCTCCCGCTCATCGGGGCCCGCCTCGTCCTCTGCCGGCTCGCCGCCCTCGACGTCGTTGCGGGGCGCGAGGGGGGAGGGGACGCCCGACCGCAGCGGCACCGCGGCCACGCGGGTGGCGTTGGCGTAGGCCCAGCTGTTCGCGAAGGCGCTGTAGACCGGCTCGAAGGCGCGGCTGGTGAGGAAGAAGAGGTAGTCGCCCTCCGGCCCGAAGACGGGGTCGCGGTCGGAGTAGAAGCCGGAGGTGACCCGCCGGGTGCTGTCGGCCTCGGTGTCGTGGAGGAAGATCGCCTCGTTCCGATTGTCCGTGCCGCGGGACCAGGCGATCCAGCGGGAGTCGGGCGACCAGGAGGCCGACCAGCCCGACAGGCCGCCGTGCGTCATCCACAGCCCCCGGTCCAGGGTCGTCACCTCGCCGGACGCGACGTCCAGGAGCTGGACGCGCATGGCGTGGTCCACCCAGACGAGCTTCTCGGAGTCGGGCGACCAGTGGGGCCGGTACCGGTAGCCCTCCTCGAAGGAGGTCAGGATCCGCTCCGCCCCGCCACGGGCCGGCCGGAGGGCGAGCTGGTACTCGCCGCCGCGGTCGGTCCAGTAGGCGAGCGTCTCGCCGTCGGGCGACCAGGCGGGCGACCGCTCGGCCACGCCCGAGGAGCGGGTCAGGTTCAGCACAGGACCGTGCTCGGCCGGGACGGTGAACAGGTCCCCGCGTGCCTCGAAAAGGGCCCGCTTGCCGGACGGGGAGACGCCCCCGCCGGCGATGTCGTCCCCGACGGGCTCGGCCCGCGGACGGAGCGTGCTCCGGTCCGTGACCACCTCCACCTCGACCGGCCGGGTCTCCTCGGTGGCCAGGTCGAGCAGGTGGAGCTGGCCGCCGGCCTGGAAGACGATCTCCTCGGGTCCGATGGCGGGGAAGTGGACGTCGTGCTCGGTGAAGCGGGTGACCTGCCGCGTCTCGCCCGAGGCCAGGTCGACGGCCCACAGGTTGTGGCGCTGGGCCGGACCCCGGTCCGAGAGGAAGTAGACGGTGCCGTCGTGCCACATCGGGAGGTCGTCGTTGGCCGGGTCCTCGGTCAGCCGCCGCGACTCGAGGGTCTCGAGGTCGAAGAGCCACACGTCGGGCGCCCACCCGCCCCGATAGCGCTTCCAGGTGCGGGAGGCCCGGCTCTTCGGCGTGTACGCGATGCGCGTCCCCTCGGGCGACAGGGCGCCGAACTCCCCGTACGGGACCGGGATCTTCGCGGCGAGCCCTCCGTCCACCGCGAGCCGGAAGAACTGGCTGTAGCGCTGCCGTCCGCTGTGCCGGGAGGAGGCGATCAGCACCGCCGATCCATCCGGGTACCAGTCCACCACGCGGTCGTCCAGCGGGTGGTGGGTGAGGCGCACGGCCGTCCCGCCCGAGGCGGGCACGCGGTAGACGTCGTCGTTGCCGTCGTAGTTGGCCGTGTAGGCCAGGGTCGCGCCGTCCGGGGAGAAGCGGGGGAAGCGCTCCTCGCCCGCCGGCGAGCTGAGCCGGTGCGCCGTGCCGCCCTCCTTCGAGACCACCCAGATGTCGCCCGCGTACACGAAGGCGATCCGGTCCGCCGAGACGTCCGGCTGCCGAAACATCCGGGCGTCCACCTGAGCGGAAGCGGGGGCCGCGGCGACCGCGCCGGCGAGCGCGGCGGCGAGGCCGTAGAGGGCGAGGGTCGATGCGGTGCGTACGGGGCTCATGATGCGTCTCTCCGCCGTATGGAGTCATGGTCGCCGAGCGACTCGGGAGCGGCGTCGAAAGTGCGGCGACCGGCCGCCCCGGACAAGCGCGGGCGACGAGGGCTCCGTCGGTACGAAAACTGCGCGGCTCGGGCGACGAGCGGGCACGACGAGCGGGGTGTCGAGAGCGAGAATCCGAGCGGGGAGAGACCGTGGGTCGCAACGTCGCGCAGAAGCTGATCGAGTCGCACCTGGTCGAGGGCGAGACGACCCCCGGCGAGGAGATCGCCATCGGGATCGACCAGACCCTGACCCAGGACGCCACCGGCACGCTGGTGATGCTGGAGCTGGAGGCGATGGACCTGGACCGGGTGCGGACCGAGCTCTCCGCCCAGTACGTGGACCACAACCTGATCCAGGAGGACAACAAGAACCCCGACGATCACCTGTTTCTGCGCAGCGCCTGTAAACGGTGGGGACTCTGGTTCAGCAAGCCCGGGAACGGCGTCTCCCATCCGGTTCACCAGGAGCGGTTCGGCAAACCGGGGAAGACCCTCGTCGGGTCCGACAGCCATTCACCGGCCGCCGGTGCCATTGGAATGCTTGCCATCGGGTCGGGCGGCATGGACATTGCCATGGCCATCGCGGGCGAGCCCTATTACTTCAAGATGCCCGAGGTGTGGGGCGTGCACCTCACGGGCGAGCTCCCCGACTGGGTGAGCGCCAAGGACGTGATCCTGGAGATGCTGCGCCGCCACGACGTGGACGGGGGTGTCGGCCGGATCATTGAGTATTACGGTCCGGGACTGGACTCGCTGAACGTGATGGACCGCCACGTGATCGCGAACATGGGCACGGAAGTCGGGGCCACCTCCACGGTGTTTCCGGCCGACGATCGGGTTCGCACCTTCTTCGAGCGCCAGCAGCGGCCCGATGATTTCACCGAGCTTCGGGCCGATCCCGACGCCACCTACGACGTTCACGAGGAGATAAATCTATCCGAACTCGAACCCCTCCTGGCCCGCCCGTCCAGCCCCGGCAACGTGTTTCCGGTCCGCGAGGACGCCGGCAAAGAAATTTATCAGGCCTACATCGGCTCCTCGGCCAACCCGGGGTACCGGGATTTCGCCGTGGCCTCCGAGATCGTGAAGGGGCGCCAGACGCCCGACGAGGTGTCGCTCGACATCAACCCGACCTCCCGCCAGATCTACGAGAATTTGATCCGCGACGGCCACCTGCTGAACCTGGTGGCGGCCGGGGCCCGGATTCACCAGGCCGGGTGCAACGGCTGCATCGGCATGGGACAGGCCCCCGCCAGCAACGAGATCAGTCTCCGTAC